>NZ_JBSGDB010000411.1:0-7886 GCF_053602155.1 Streptomyces sp. NPDC004561 | reverse complement strand
ACGTCGTGATCCCGTTTTGGTCCTACTTCCTGGACTGAACAGCTCCCAAGCAGGACTGGCCTCGCGTGTCACCGAAAGGTCCCTGCGATGCCCGCCTCCCCGCCGCCCCAGCATCCGTCCCGGATCGCCGGGGCCGACGGGCTGGTCCTCACCGAGGACCACCTGTTCAACCTGGTCGACGCCGCCGCGCCCGTCACCTCCGTCATGCGTCCGCCGGCGCCCGGCAGACGCCTGGTCTCCGTGGGCGCCGGTGTCGTACTGGCCGTCTTCCGCAGCGAGTTGGAGGACAACGAACCGCATGTGGAGCTGGAGCACTGGTCGGTCGAGCCGCCGGCGCCCGAGGGCGACTGGGAGGCGCACACCGAGGAGCGGCTCACCGTGGAGGGCGGCCGGCTCACCCTCGCCTCCGGTGTGAGCGCGCTGCCCGCCCCGCACCAACTGGCTCTCCCGCCGGGCCCGTACCGGCTCGGGGTCTGGTGCCGGGGCCGCACCGAGGCACGCGCCGTCGAACTGGACGCGATCGACACCGGCACGTACCCCCAGGGGGTCGAGCGGTGGGTGGTACGGCTCTGGCCGGACCGCTAGGGGGGCCGGAGCCGGCCCTCCGGCGGAAGCGAGGGCGGGAGCGCCGCGGTCACCCTGGCCGCCCCCAGCGGATCGCCGCCGCACCGGCGTAGTCCCCGGCGTGGGCGAATCCGGCCAGCACCACGAGGTCCCCCTCGTCGATGCGCTTGGCGCGGATCGCGTCGTCCAGGGTGACGGGCATCGCGGCGCCGAAGAGATTGCCGCACCGGTCGAAGGTGTCGGGATGGCGGTCGGCGGGCATGTCCAGCGCCTGGTGCCAGTTGCGCAGAAAGGTCCGGTTGGGCTGATTGGTGATCAGGCGGTCGATGCCGCTCACGTCCTCGCCCACCTGCCGGCACAGCTCCCGCACGACCTCCGGGACGAGGCGGTTGCCCCGCTCCAGCACGTTGGCGACTCCGGACTCGGTGAACCCGATGCGCACCTGGGCGTCGCCCGCCTCCCAGTACTTGCGCCCGTCCTCGCGCACCATGGTCATGTCCCCCGCGTGGGCGGCGACATGGCGGCTCGCGATCCCGAGGACGGGGGCGTGCGCGGAGGCCGTCAGATAGGCGACTCCGCACCCGTCGCCCGGGATGGCGGCCTGGGACAGACCGCGGACCTGTGACTGCGTGAACAACTGGCCCGCGGCGCTCTGGGCGTTGCAGATCAGGGCGGTACGAGCGTCGCCCCCGGCCATGATGCGCCGGGCCAGGTCCAGCATGTGCACGAAGGAGGCGCACCCGGCGTTGGCCACGTCGATCAGCCAGCGGGGCGCCAGCCCCAGCAGGCGGGCCACCTCGGTGCCGGCGCCCACGAAGGGCTGGTCCGGCAGCTGGCTGTGCACCAGCAGGACGTCCACGCGGCGGATCTCCGCGCGTCCGTGCCGTTCGAAGAGCGGCTCGACGGCCCGCTCGATCATGTCCGCGTTGGTCTCGCCGGGGGCCACGTGATGGCGGTACGGCGGGACCCGGAACATCGGGCTGTCGCGCAGTCGGTCCTCCGCCGCCGGGTGCTCGGTGAAGAACGCGGCGGGCACGGGCTCGCCGGGCAGATAGGCGGAGACGTCGGTCAGGCTCACCGGCGTCATCGGGCGACCCGCTTCGCCGGGCCGGTGGAGACGGGCAGACCGTTGCGGTGGCGGTGTTCGAGGATCGCCTTGAGGTTGTGCATCTCCAGGGTGTGGCCGGCGTAGAACAGGTCCCAGTAGTCCCCGACCCAGGGCCGGTCGGGGCGGGGTGCCAGGTCCGGGCGCGGGTTGTCGCGGTAGTACGGGTGACGGCAGTTGGTCCAGGTGATCACCGAACCGGGCCGGCCGAGGACCCGAGCGGCCGGGACCACCCTCATCAGGTAGACCATCCACAGCTCGTCGCCCTGGTCCCAGGCACAGTGGTAGTCGACCGTCATGGCTTCGGGGTGGGCCTCGGTCCGGCAGTAGATCCGGGTGCCCTCCTCCAGCAGGTCGTCGCCCACCCACAGCCCCGGTGCGCCGGCGGGCTCGAACCCGCGCAGGCTGCACGTCCACTCCTCCAGGTGGTGGCCGCGGCTGAGGTAGTCGTAGGCCGCCTCCGGCGGGCAGTCGACGTACTCCTGGATGGTGCAGTAATCGCCGTAGACCTGCTGGTGCGGATAGGCGGTGGAGGTCAACTCCAGGCAGCGGGCCGTCAGTTCCTCGGGGCTGGTGTTCTCCACCCGGACGAGGCCCGGGATGTCAGCCAACGTGGATCGCTCGGTCATGCGCGTGCTCCTCGTGAGGGGTCGGGTGGCCGGAAGCGGAGGTGCCCGGACCGCCTCGCGGGGACGCGGAGGCGGCCAGGAAGGGCTGGAACGGCGGTGTCTCCCGGTGGTCGAGATCCATGGCGACCAGGGCCGGCCCACCGTGGTCGTTGCTCCGCAGCAGCGCGGCGCGCAACTGTGCCGGGTCGTCGGCCGCGGCGACGCGCAGCCGGGGGAACATCGCCGCCGCGCCGGCGGCGATGCGGGACGGGTGGAAGACGTTGTCCGTGCGGGCACCGCCCTGGAACATCTCCTCCCGCATGACGCACATGGCGTGCGCGTTGTTGTTCAGGACGACGAAGGTGACCGGAGCGTCGTACTCGACGGCGGTGTGCACCTCCATGCCGTGCATGAAGAACGCCCCGTCGCCGGCCACCACATAGGTCCGCCGGCCGGTGGCCAGGGCGGCGCCGATCCCGGCGCCGAAGGTGTAGCCCATGCCGCCCATGCCCACCGCCACGACGAAGCGCCCGTCTCGAGGGGCCGGCAGGGCGTGGATGGCGGCGGCGCCCACGTTCCCGGCGTCCACGAAGACATGGGCGTCCTGCGGCAGCGCCTCGGCGATCGCGGCGACCACCGAGGCGTGGTCGCCGGCCGGACCGGAGGCCGGCGGCGGGCACAGGTGCGACGGGGGGCGATGGTCCGGGCAGGCGGGCGGCCGCGGCCGGACGCGGTGCCGGAGGGTGCGCAGCGTGCCGGCCACCTCTCCGAGCAGGGCGGTGCCGGGCACGTAGGGCCGCTCGGGGTCGGCGCAGATCACGGGCATGTCGTGGAGCAGGGGCTCCAGCGCGCCCCGGGCCATCACGGGCAGCCGCGTGCCCACCAGCAGACAGGCGTCGGCGCGGCGCAGGCAGTCCTCGACCTCGCGGTGGCCCATCACCCCGGCCACGCCCACGAACCGGGGGTCCCGGTTGTCGTAGACGTCCTTGGCGTCCGGGGTCACGGCGACACAGGCGCCCAGGCGCCGCACCAGGCCGCTCAGCTCCGCGCGCGCCCGCGCCCCGGCCACGCCCTCCCCGGCGATCACCATGACGCGGGAGGCGCCCTCCAGCACGTCCACGGCCTCGGTCAGGGCGGCGGGGTCCGGGCGGGCCCCGGTGGACGTCAGCGGGGGCGTCGGCGACGCCGTGGCTCCCATGGCCGCCGGCGGCGTGAGGCGGCCCTGCTGGACGTCCTTGGGCAGGAGCAGTACGGCGGGTCCGCGCGGCTCGGTCAGGGCGGCTCCGATCGCGCGGGCCAGCAGCCCCGGGATCGCGCCGGGTTCCGTCACCCGGGCGCAGAACCGCGAGACGGGCGCGAAGACGTCCTGGGCGTCGAAGGAGCCCGCCTTGCCGCTGGAGTCCTGGAAGGCACCCCGCCCCTCCTGGCCGATGGGCGGCTGTCCGACCAGGGCCAGCAGCGGGATGCGGGAGGCGTGGGCCTCGGCCAGCCCCGGCACGAGGTTCATCGCGCCCCCACCCGACGTGGCGGCGACGACGCCCAGGCGTCCGGTGGCCCGGGCGTACCCGTCCGCCATGGTCGCGGCCGAGAACTCGTGCTTGGCCACGACCCCGTCGATCCGGCCGGGGGCGCGGTGTACCGCGTCGTACAGGTCCTCGATGTTGGCGCCGCCGACGCCGAACACGTACCGGACGCCGATCCGGTCGAGTTCGGCGGTCACGTAGTCCACGAGGCGTGTCGGTTGGGTCATGCCGACCTCCGTTCCGGCCGGCCGGGCTCGGCGAGCAGGCCGGCGGGGGTGTGCAGCTGGAAGTGCTGCCGGTACTGGGCGGGGGTGAGGCCGAGGAGGGCGCCGAACGCGCGCAGGAACGTCTCCACGTTGGTGAATCCGCAACGACTCGAGATCTGCCCCACCGACAGCTCGGTGACCTCCAGCAGCTGACGGGCCCTCGCGACGCGCAGCCGCCGGACGTACGCGCCCGGCGTCATCCCCACCGCGCGGCGGAACACCCGGGCGAAGTGCCGCGGGCTCATGCTCGCCCGGCCGGCGAGTTCGGACACCGGCAGCGCGCGGTGGAGGTTGTCCTGGATCCAGTCCTGCACGGCCCGGATCGGCTCCTGATCCGCCAGCTGCGCGTCCAGGACCATGCTGAACTGCGCCTGGCCGCCCGGGCGTTTGTAGTACAGCACCAGGAACTTGGCGACCTCCAGGGCGCGATCCGGGCCGTGATCGCTCTCCACCAGGGCCAGGGCCATGTCGATGCCCGTGGACACGCCCGCCGAGGTGACGTACGGGCCGTCCCGGATGAAGATCGGCTCGGGATCCACGGTCACCTCGGGGTAGCGCTGGGCCATCAGTTCCCAGAACGCCCAGTGCGTGGTGGCCCGGCGCCCGTCCAGGAGGCCGGCCTCGGCCAGCAGGAACGCCCCGCCGCACACGGACGCCACCCGCCGGGACCGCTCGGCGGCGCCTCTGATCCACGCGATGAAGGAGCGGTTCAGCAGGGCCTGCTTGAGGCCCGGTCCGCCCGGGACGAGCAGCGTGTCGATCTCCCCCTCCGCCGCCTCCAGCGGCTCCGCCTGCATGACCAGGCCCGCGGAGGTGGGTACTGACGGAGCGTCGGGGGAGACGCACTGCAGGCGGTAGGTGTCGTCCGGCCCGGACGACAGCCGGTTGACGCTGTCGAAGACCTCGAGCGGTCCGCTGACGTCCAGCGCCTGGGCGCCGGGGTAGACCGCGATGACAACTCGTCGTTCCTTCACGGTCACAGACTGTTCCCAGCGGTGATCAGTCCACAAGGACAGCTCGTTGACGTTTCCTGCCACGCCCGCGCCCACCCCGCTCACCAGGCAGAAGACCGGGGCGGGTTCGGCGTGAGACCGGTCACTGTCGAGGTGACACGTGACCTCCGGACCCCAACTCGTATGCCGGGTACGTCACTTGCCGAAGCCCTCCTTCCGGATGAGGTCGAAGAGGCTCGGGGTGCCCTGGGTGGTGCGCACGTCGAGAAAGGTGCGCGCGTGCCCCTCGGCGGCGGCCTCGCGCACGAGCGCGTGCGCGAGGTCGGCCCGGGAGGTGAACCGTCCGGGCAGCCGGCCGGCACCGAGCCGGTACTCGCTCACCTCGCCCGTGTCGAAGAGACCGGCGGGACGGAGCACCGTCCAGTCGAGGCCGCTCGCGCCGACGATCTCCTCCATGCGGCGCATGTCGTCGTAGACCGTGCGCCCGACGACCCGTACGAAGAACGGTTCGAGGACCTTCCGGAAGAGGACCCCCTCGCCGGGCGCCGGCACGTCGAACAGCACGGTGGAGGTCACACAGACCAGACGGCGGACACGGTGGCGGTCCATGGCCCGGGTGATGTGGGTCATGCCTGCCGAGTACACCGTGACCGGGGCCCGGCCGTACGGGACGCCGAGCGTGGAGATCACCGCGTCCTGCCCGGCCACCACGCGCTCGACCGCCGTACCGTCCAGGACGTCGGCCTCCTCGACCCGCAGCCGGCCGTCGCCGGGCGGGAAGTCGTCGGGGTGGCGGGTCACCGCGGTGACGGTGTGACCGGCGGCGGTCGCCTGCTCGGCCACCTGCCGTCCGGTCGGCCCGTTGGCGCCGAAGACGACGAGTCTCATGGGGTTCTCCTTCGCTGTCCGGTGCTGCTGCCGTGGACCGAGAGGAGCCGCACCGCGGTGGGTGTGACGGCGCGGGGGCAGGTTGAGACGTACGGCACACTCCGGTTCCCGGTGTCACACTCCGGGGGCCCGGGCCCCTCTGGGTGGTGAGCCGTCGTGAGGAGATGCCATGGCCGACCATCGGACGCCCGCGGGGACGGACGCCGCCACCGAGGCGTTCCTCGACCACCGTGAGCTGCTGTTCGCGGTGGCGTACAACATGCTGGGCACCGTCACCGACACCGAGGACGTGCTCCAGGAGACCTGGCTGTCCTGGGCGGGGCGCACGAGCGCGGGGGACGCGGGCCGGGCGCCGGGGATCGAGCACCCTCGGGCCTACCTGGTGCGGATCGCGGTGCGGCACGCGCTCGCGCGGCGGGCGCGGATCGCCCGGCGGCGCGAGACGTACGTCGGGCCCTGGCTGCCGGAACCCCTGCCCACGGACGGCTCTCCCGGCCGGGCGGCCGCCGAGGACTCCGCCGAACGGGCCGAACGCGCCGAGTCGGTGTCACTGGCGCTGCTGGTCGTCCTGGAGACCCTCACCCCGCTGGAGCGGGCGGTGTTCGTCCTGCACGAGGTGTTCGGCTACGCGCACCCCGAGCTCGCGGACATCCTCGGCCGCAGCCCCGCCGCCGTACGACAGCTCGCGCGCCGCGCTCGTGCCCATGTGCGGGCGCGGCGCCCGCGTTACGAGGCCCGTCCCCGGGTCCGGCGGCAGGCGACGGAACGGTTCGTCGCCGCCGCGCTCGGCGGCGATCTCGGGGCGCTGCTCGAGATCCTGGCTCCGGAGGCCGCCCTGTGGACCGACGGCGGCGGCAAGGCGCAGGCGGCACCGCGGCCGATCCGCGGGCGGGACAAGGTGGCACGGGCGCTCACCGGGTACGCCGCCCGCTCGGCCGCCGGTCTCGAATTCCGGCACCGGGACGTCAACGGCGACGCGGCCGTGGTGGTCTTCGAGGACGGTTCCCCGCACGCGGTGATGGTGATGGACCTCGACGCGGACGGCGAACGGGTCCACGCGGTCTACCTCGTCACCAACCCGGACAAGCTCTCGGCGGTCGACCGGGGCGAAGCGAGTCCCGAGACCTGATGACCGTGATAGGCAGGACGGATGCTCGGCAGAGTCCCCCTCACCGAACAGCTCGACGGCCTGCGGTCCGTCCTCTCCCGGAACGAGATCCTGACCGACGTGATGACCCGGGCGGCGACGCTGGAGCTGCCCGGCTGGTACGTCACGGCGGGCTGCCTGTTCCAGACGGTGTGGAACGTGGTCACCGGCAGGCCCCCGGCCAACGGCATCAAGGACTACGACATCTTCTACTTCGACGGCGGTGACCTCTCCTGGGAGGCGGAGGACGCCGTCATCAAGGCGGGTCGGGAGGTGTTCGCCGGCCTGCCGGCCGAGGTGGAGATCCGCAACGAGGCCCGTGTGCACCTCTGGTACGAGCAGAAGTTCGGGGTGCCCTGCCCGGCGCACGAGTCCACCGAGGCCGCGATCGACCGCTTCGCCGCGACGACCTGCTGTCTGGGCGTCCGTCCGGAACCCGGCGGAACATGGCGCGTCTACGCGCCGTACGGCCTCTCCGACGTGTTCGACCTCGTCGTCCGGCCCAATCCACGCCTCGCCCCGCGAGAGGTCTACGAGACGAAGACGGCGCGCTGGAAAGAAGAGTGGCCGGAGCTCACCGTCCTGCCGTGGCCGGTCTGATGCCCGGACCCACCCGGCTTTGGCCCAGGCAGCCTGCTGGGGGCGCTTACCCATGCCATGCCCGCCTACGCGACAGCTCATATGCGGGACGCCGCCCCGCGCCTGGAGACCGCCGAGTACATCGAGCGCATCGCGGCGACCTGGCGGTGCGGTTCAACCAGCGGTACGGGCACACGTTCGTGGTGCCGAAAGCCACCCGTCCGGACGTGGCCGCTCGGGTGATGAACCTTCA
>NZ_JBSGDB010000410.1:0-7887 GCF_053602155.1 Streptomyces sp. NPDC004561 | reverse complement strand
GGGACCGCGGAACCGCCGGGGCGCACGCCGCCCGCGACGGCCGCGGAGCCCTGGGCGGTCGCCGGTTTCCGGGGTGAAGAACCTGCTCACCTCCGCCCGACCCTGGACGTCGTCACCGGGAGGAGTGCTCCGGTGAATCCTGCGGTTCCAGGTGGGAGGCGAGGACGGCGGCCTGCACCCGCCGTTGCACTCCGAGCTTCGCCAGCAGCCGCGAGATGTGGTTCTTGACGGTCTTCTCCGACAGGTACAGCCTCCTGCCGATCTCACGGTTGGTCAGGCCGTCCCCGATCAGCGCCAGGATGTCCCGCTCGCGCGGCGACAGACCGGCCAGCTCGGGCGGCACCGACGCCATGTCCTCGGGGTCGGCCCGCAGCGAGCGCATCAGGCGGGCCGTCGTCGCCGGGTCCAGCATCGACTGGCCGGAGGCGACCGTGCGCACCGCGGACACCAGGTCCGAGCCCTTGATCTGCTTCAGCACGTATCCCGACGCCCCGGCCATGATCGCGTCCAGCAGGGCGTCCTCGTCGTCGAACGAGGTGAGCATCAGACACGCCAGCTCCGGCATTCGGCTGCGCAGTTCCCGGCACACCGAGATGCCGTCGCCGTCGGGGAGGCGCACGTCGAGCACGGCGACGTGCGGGCGCAGCGCGGGGCCGCGGACGAGCGCGTGCTCGGCGGTGTCCGCGTCGCCGACCACGCGGATGTCCGGTTCGGCGTCGAGCAGGTCGGCCAGACCGCGCCGGACGACCTCGTGGTCGTCGAGCAGGAACACCCGGATCGGATCCTGTGCCGTGAAGGTGCGTGTCTCGGTCATGCCGACCTCTCGCTCCCTGGAGACGGACCGACTGTGGCCCTGTCACCTGCCCGATCATCGCCCGGCGGCGCCGCGCGCACTAGGGCCGACCGGCCCCGACCCACCCCGGCGCCGGCACGCTCGCACCCGGCGGCCGCCGTCACGCGGGAACTCGGTGGCCGTCACGCGCGAACCCGGTCGTACTCGGGATCACCACGCGCGTCCCGTCGTACGCCGGAGCCCGGCCGTCGTCACGCGTGCGCCCCGCGATGGTCGCGGGCGAGGTCGAACCGTACGTCCACCACCCCTTCGACCGCCCGCACCAGACGGGCGGCCACGGGCACCAGGGCGGGGTCCGGGATCCGGCCCGTCAGCGTCACCACGCCGTCCTCCACCTCCAGCTGGACGGCCGACCGGGGCGGCGGGAAGAGGCGGGCCACGATCTCGCGCCGCACCTCCTCCTGGATCTCCCCGTCCTCCCGCAGGAAGACCTTCAGCAGATCGGCCCGGCTGACCACCCCCTCCAGCAGGCCGAGCGCGTCGACCACGGGCAGCCGCTTGACCCCGGCCCGCGCCATGATCCGCGCGGCCTCGGCGACGGTCGCGTCCGCCCGGACGGTGATCGCCGGCGAGGACATCAGGTCCGCCGCGGTGACCGCCTCGCTCTTGGCCAGGTCGGCCGCGGGGCGCAGCCGCGTGTAGCCCGCCGCGGGGTCGTCGCGCAGTTCCTCCTTGGGCAGCAGGTCGGCCTCGGAGACCACGCCGACCACCCGGCCCTCCCCCTCCAGCACGGGCAGGGCGCTGACCCGCCAGTCCTGCATCATCCGCACGATCTCCTTGAAGGGGGCCCGCCTGCCGACGGCGGCGACCGTGTGGGTCATCACGTCACTGACGATGTGCGGGGTGCCGTACATGGTGACTCCGTTGGCCTCTCGGCGGGCGGTCCTGTCCTCCTCAGGTTCTACTGGTCGAGCCGGTCGGCACAGGGGCCGCCCGGCCCTCGGGCGGACCGTTCGGCCGTCCGCCGCGGGCCGGATGCCATGGGTACGGGACGGGGCCGGTCGGTCCCGGCCGGGGGACGACCGGCCCATGACCCGGGCCCCGTCACGTCACGACGCTGGTACCGGATCCCTCGTGCCGCGAGGTGGAGACGCCGAGAGGGGAAGACCGTGACCCGAACCGTCACCGTGGGACTCGACGGCTCGCCCGAGAGCCGGGCCGCCGCCGAATGGGCGGCGCGCGAGGCGCTGCTGCGGGGCCTGCCGCTGAAGGTCCTCCACGTCCGGGTGCCCCTGCCCGAGCCCATGGCCCAGGCGCCGCTGCTCGGCCCCGAGACCGGTCAGGACTGGACGCAGGGTGTCCCGGGCGAGGCCGCCGACGGGCTGCGCCTGCGCCACCCCGGCATCGAGGTGGTCACCGACCAGGTCACCGGCGACCCCGCACGGGCCCTCGCCGAGGCGGCGGACGGATCCGAGCTGCTGGCGCTCGGTTCACGCGGCTTCGGCGGGGTCGGCGGGTTCATGGTCGGCTCGGTCAGCCTGTCCGTCATCACGCACACCGCGCGTCCGGTGGTGCTGGTGCGGGCGGGGCAGCTGGCGCAGGCCCGCTACGCCCTCACCTCGTCCGGCACCACCGCCCCGCGCGCCTCTCTCCTCACCGACGCCGGCGCCCTCACCGGCCTGGACGCCCTGCTCACCGGGGTGCCGGCCGAGGTGCGGACCGCCTTCAGCCGTACGGTCCTCGGCCCGCTGCTGGACGGCCGTCCCCCCGTCGCCGCCCTGCTCACCACCCTGGAGACCTTCCTGGCCTGCGACGGTTCCTGGGCGCGCACGGCACAGGCGCTGCACCTGCACGTCAACACCGTGCACTACCGCATGCAGCGCATCGAGCGGTTGACCGGGCGCGACCTGTCCCGGCTGGGGGACCGGCTCGACCTGTGGGCGGCGCTGCTGTGCCGGTGACGGCTCAGACGCGGTCGATGTGCACGTTGGTGGACTTCACGCGCGCGGTGGCCTCCATGCCGACCTCCAGGCCCAGTTCCTCGACGGCCTCCCGGGTCAGCAGCGACACCAGCCGGTGCGGGCCCGCCTGGATCTCCACCTGGGCGGCGACGTCGCCCAGCTTGATCGCGGTGACGATGCCCGGGAAGGCGTTGCGGACCGAGGTGTAGGAGGCGTCCTCCTCGCCGCTGCCCGCCTTGGCCAGTTCCACGGAGAACGCGGCGAGGTCCTTGCCGTCGATCAGACGCCGGCCGGCTTCGTCGCGATGGGTGGCCATCCGGCCCGCGTCGGCCCAGCGCCGGGCGGTGTCCGGGCTGACGCCGAGCAGCCGCGCGGCCTGGCCGATCGTGTAGGACTGCATGCGGGTCACGATAGGGCCACGGGACGGGAACCGTGGACGTGGGGTTGGCCGTTGGGTATAACGCGATATAGCGTTAGTGCGTGATGACCGGCTCCCACGGGAGCGTCCGAATCGGGGTGAGAGTGATGTCGGCCGAGCTGGTGCGGACTGACGGGTCGCCGGGGCTGCGGGCCTCGCACGCGGACCGGGACCGTGTGGTGGACGTGCTGTCCGGTGCCGCGGGAGACGGCCGGATCACGCCGGAGGAGCTGGACGAGCGCGTGGCGGCAGCGCTCCGCGCCCGGACCATGGGCGAGCTGGCGGCACTGACCGCCGACCTGCCGGACGAGGCCGGCACGGCACCGGCCAAGGACGTCGTCCGGATCGAGCAGGAGGGCTCGTCGACCACGCGCGCGGACGGCTGGGCGGTGCCGCGCCGGATGGAGATCGAGTCGGCCTGGGGAGACGTCACCCTGGACTTCGGCAGCGCGGTGATCACGCACGGCACCCTGCGCCTCGACGTCGAGATGCGGGGCGGCACGCTGCGGCTGATCACCCGGCCGGGCATGGTCGTGGACGCCGACTCGCTGGTGCTCGGCTACGGGAGGACGAAGGTGCGGCCCGCCGCGAACCCGGATGCCCCCGTCGTGCTCCGCGTGGAGATACACGGGCACCTCACCTTCGGGCGGCTGGACGTACGGCCGCGCAGGCGCCGGTTCGGCCGCTAGTGCCTAGCGCCTGGCACCGGTTGCGCGGCCGTACGTCCGGGTGCTCCGCTCAGCCCGTGTGCACCCGCGGCCGGCGCACCCGGTCGGGCTCCGCCTCGCGCAGCACCTCACGGGTGACCGGCGCGACCTCGCCCTGCCCGAACAGGAAGAAGCGCAGGAAGTTGGCGAACGGGCTGCCCTCGGTCCACTCGAAGTAGATGTGCGGGGTGCAGCCGGTGATGTCGCGGACGTGCAGGAGCAGCGCGGCCAGGGCGTTCGGGATGGAGGCGGACTCCAGCGTCAGCACCCGGAAGCGGCTGTGCAGGACCTCGCCGCGCACGGTCAGCCCCGCCTCGAACTCGGAGGGGTCGGTGACCGTGACCTCGACGAAGACGAAGTCCTCCTGCTCCGGCATGTCGTTGTCGGCGCGGATCTGCTCGATCTTGTCGCGGTACTCGGCCTTGTCGCGGTGACCGGGCTCGTTGGCGATGAACCGTATCTTGCGGCTCGCCATGTCCCGAATGAACCGTTCCGCCAGCGGGTCGAGCGTCACGCTGGTCACGCGCAGCTCGAAGGCGCGGGCCAGCCGGGACAGCAGCGAGACCAGGATGATGCCGATGATGAAGCAGGCACCGATCTTCACACCGTCCGGCCGCTCGATGACGTTCACGACCGTCGTGTACACGAACACCACCGCGATGACGGCGAAGCAGATCGTCCAGCGGTGCTGCTGCGCCTTGCGCGCGGCGATGGTCACCGCGATCGCCGCCGAGGTGATCAGCACCAGCACACCGGTGGCGTAGGCGCCGCCCTGCTTGTCGACGTTGGCGTCGAAGACCCAGGTCACCAGGAACGCGATGAGCGTGAAGACGATGACCATCGGGCGCACCGCCCGCGCCCAGTGCGGGGCCATGCCGTAGCGGGGAAGATAGCGCGGCATCAGGTTGAGCAGGCCGGCCATGGCGGAGGCGCCCGCGAACCACAGGATGGCGATGGTCGAGACGTCGTAGACCGTGCCGAAGGCGCCACCGAGGTACTGGTGGGCGAGGTAGGCGAGGGCACGGCCGTTGGCCTGGCCGCCCGGCTTGAACTCGTTCTCCGGGATCAGCAGCGTGGTGATGAAGCTCGTGGTGATCAGGAAGCCGCTCATGATGAGAGCGGCGGTGGTCAGCAGCTTCTTGGTGTCCCGGATCCGGCCGGTCGGCCGCTCCTCGGTGTCGCCCGAGTCGCCCTGGACGTGCGGCATGACGGCGACGCCGGTCTCGAAGCCGGACAGACCGAGGGCGAGTTTCGGGAAGACGACCAGCGCCACGCCGATCATCACGAAGACGTTGCCGTGTTGCACGGTCAGGGCGCTGGTCCAGTCGGTGACCAGGTGCCCGGCGGTGACGACGTGGTACAGGCCGACGATCACGACGACGACGTTGAGCGCGAGGTAGACGCCGACCAGGGCGACCGCTACACCGATCGCCTCCAGGAAGCCCTTCAGGAACACCGCGCCGAGCAGCGCCACCAGGAACAGGGTGATCAGCATCTGCTTGCCCTGCAGGGCGTTCGCCAGATGCGGGTTCTCCACCAGGTGGGTGGAGGCGTCGGCGGCCGACAGCGTGATCGTGATCAGGAAGTCGGTGGCCGCGAACCCCAGCAGGGTCAGCACGAACAGCTTGCCCTGCCAGAAGGAGAGCAGCCGCTCCAGCATCGCGATGGAACCCTCGCCGTGCGGGCTCTCCTCGGCCACGCGACGGTAGACCGGCAGAGCGCCGGCCAGGGTGACGATCACCAGGACGATGGTCGCCACCGGTGACAGCAGACCGGCCGCGAGGGCCGCGATGCCCGGCTGGTAGCCGAGGGTCGAGAAGTAGTCCACACCGGTCAGGCACATCACCCGCCACCAGCGCTGCCCCTTGTGCGGAGGCTCGGGCTCGGCGTGCGGTCCGGTGTGGCCACCGGCCTTGCCCATGTCGGACAGCCCCTCCAGCATCCAGGCGCGCAGGCGGCTGGTACTGGGAGGGTGTTCGGTCGTGGCCATCGGCGTGCTCCTGATGTGGGGCTCAGCTCTTTCCGGCCATCACGCGGACGGCGGCACCAGCGTATGCAGAGCGTGACGCCTGGGCCCACGGATCCGGGGGCCGTGGGCGTCAACGTTGCGTTAAGAATGGCCCGGCCGTACCGGAGCCGCATCAAGAAGCCGAGGCCCGGGGCCGTCGGGACGTGCGCGGCCACGCGGGTGGCCCGGTGTGTCCCCGGCCGGGGAGCGGCCACCGAGTGTCATCTCCTGAGACGGGGGCGAGGTTCCCGGGTTGACTCGGTCGACTCGCTCCCGACCCGAGTCGGTCCGGACCGACTTACGCGGGACCCCGCCGTTCCGTACGACCCGATGGCGGGAGCATCTTCACGGTCGTCTGTAGATCGGCGCGGGACCGGCGTAGGCCGGGTCGCACCTTCACGGTAGGGCGGCGGCCGGGGTGTTACTCCCGGGGCCTGAACCTCGACGCTCGTAGCGGCAGCGTGGCGGCACCCGGTGCTCACAGCCCCCGGGTGTCCATGCGCAGATGCCAGGTGTTGCGCCGGTGCACGGAGAGCAGATCGGACTCCAGCGGGGACGGGGGCACCGCCAGGACCGGGCAGACGGCGTGGGCGAGACAGTGCCGTGAGACCCGGCCCGAGAAGGCCCGCTGCAGTCCGCGTCGGCCCGCGCCCACGACAAGGACGTCGTCCTCGCGGTCCGCGACAGCCACCAGCGCCCGGCCCGGGGCGCCGCGGACGACGAGGGCGTGTACCGGCACACCCGGGCTCACCGTGCCGAAGATCTCCTCTAGCACCGAGACCAGCCGTTGCCTGGCCAGCCGCTGCCACTCCTCGACCGGCAGCCCCGCGGCGGGTGAACGCCGCGCGGCCTGATCGCCGCCCGGCGGCTCCCACGCCAGCACCGGCCACAGTTCGGCTCCCAGGCGGCGGGCGAGCGCGGTGGCCCGCCGCAGCGCCGTGACGCTGCCCAGGGAGCCGCTGACCCCGACCACTACCCGTGCGACCGCCGAGACGTCGTAACCGGACATGACTCCACCGTTCCTCGCGGGTGTCCGCGCGACCGTCGCGGATCCGCCCGCGGCGAGGCCTTCCCTTCCATCCCACTCCCGCGCGGGAGATACGACCAGCCGAGAGGGAGCCCGCCCGGCGGATCCCCGCCGCACCGCCGGAACTCGCCGCGGCTGTCGAAAGTTTCGGACGCGCGCACACGTCGGCGATCCACCACCGGGGCGGTCGCGGGCGCGCGGTGTCTGCGGCTTCGCGAGCAAGGGCTGAACGCGGTGCGGAACGTGTGTGTGCGGGGGCTGAACGCGGTGCGGAACGTGTGTGTGCGGGGGCTGAACGCGGTGCGGAACGTGTGTGTGCGGGGGCTGAACGCGGTGCGGAACGTGTGTGCGGGGGGCGGAGAGCGCTGCGGGACGTGTATGCGCTGGGGCGGAGAGCGCTGCGCCAGCGGCCGGACACGGGCCGTAGCCGGGCCCGGACATGCGTCAGGGCCGGTGCGCACCGGGTGGGTGCGGCCGGCCCCTCAGGTCACTGCCGTGCTCAGGCCGCCGTCATCACCTGGTCCGCACCGAGCGGGCGGTGCGGGGCGATGATGCGTCCGTCGGGCAGCAGCTCACCGGTGTCCTCGAAGAGCAGGACGCCGTTGCACAGCAGACTCCATCCCTGCTCCGGGTGGTGCGCCACGAGACGGGCGGACTCCCGGTCGGCGGACTCTGCTGGCGGGCACGGCGGCTGGTGCTGGCACATGGGTGGGATCTTTCGCTCTGTCGTGGTCATGGCCGTCCCCCGTGGTGATAAGTCGGTCGGAACCCAGTGTTGCCCTCTGGGCGTCATTCCGCAGGGATTTCGCAGCACCGCTTCTCACACGTTGAGGACGCGTCACCCGGGCGGACGGTTCATTCCAACTGCACTGTCCCTTTGGGTGGTTCGCGGTGGCCGAAGCGGACTAGTCCGGACGGCACGGGTGTCGTCACGCACGCGTACCCCGCTTCCCTTGCGGACAGCGGGGTACGC
>NZ_JBSGDB010000409.1:0-7920 GCF_053602155.1 Streptomyces sp. NPDC004561 | reverse complement strand
CGTGGCTCCGCCTGGCCCCAGTGGGCCTGGCGGCAGCGGGGTTCATGCCGTGGGCGGTGTGGTGGGGCGATGCCGAGGTTCTCCATGGCGCGGCGGGCGCCGAGGACCGAGGCCTTGGTCTGCAGGAGGTCCTGGGTGGTCTCCACGATCAGGGCGTCGGCGCCGCCGGCCAGCAGGCCCTCGGCGTTGGCCTGGAAGCCGTCCCGGATGGTGGTGTAGCCGATGTGGCCGAGGGTGGGCAGCTTGGTGCCGGGGCCGATGGAGCCGAGGACCCAGCGCTGCCGGCCGTCGCCGGCGGAGAACTCGTCGGCCACCTCGCGGGCGATGCGGGCGCCGGCCTGGGACAGTTCGTGCACCCGGTCCGCGATGTCGTACTCGGCCATGGCCGCGTGGTTGGCCCCGAAGGTGTTGGTCTCGACGCAGTCGACACCCACGGAGAAGTACGCCTCGTGGACGGAGCGGACGATGTCGGGGCGGGTGAGGTTGAGGATCTCGTTGCAGCCCTCGAGGTTCTCGAAGTCCTCGAGGGTGGGCTCCTGGGCCTGGAGCATGGTGCCCATGGCTCCGTCGGCCACCACCACACGGGTGGCGAGCGCCTCTCGGAGTGCGGACGCGCGGGCCCGGCTGTCGGCGGAAGGGGACGTTGGCAACGAGGCCATGAAGGGGCTCCCTGGGATGCGACGGCTGTCGGCTATGCGGTTTCCCCGGCGGGCGGGTTTGCCGCACGGCGTCAGAGTAACCGGGAGTGGGCTTGGATGGGCACAGGCGTCCACGAGGCGGACGCGGGTGGCCCTGGTGCCACGCGCAGGTCACGTGTGATGTAACAGGCGTCGACCGAACCATTAGCGGGAGGTCGGCATGGACCGGTAGTGTTCGACATTGCCGAACGATGGTGGCGAGGCGTGCACAGGGCACGTCGCGGTCGACCGAGGTCGGCCGCGTTCGCCTGCGCGTGGGCGGTCGAAGAGGGACGGAGGCAGGACGGGGATGGCACGGAACATCCAGTCGCTCGAACGTGCGGCCGCGATGCTGCGGCTGCTCGCGGGCGGCGAGCGGCGGCTCGGCCTGTCGGACATCGCCTCGTCGCTCGGCCTCGCCAAGGGCACCGCCCACGGCATCCTGCGCACCCTCCAGCAGGAGGGCTTCGTGGAGCAGGACGACGCCTCCGGGCGCTACCAGCTGGGCGCGGAGCTGCTGCGCCTGGGCACCACCTATCTGGACGTGCACGAGCTGCGGGCGCGGGCCCTGGTGTGGACCGACGACCTGGCCCGCTCCAGCGGGGAGAGCGTGTACCTGGGGGTGCTGCACCAGCAGGGCGTGCTGATCGTGCACCACGTCTTCCGGCCGGACGACAGCCGGCAGGTGCTGGAGATCGGGGCCATGCAGCCGCTGCACTCCACCGCGCTCGGCAAGGTGCTCTCCGCGTACGACCCGGTCGCGCACAGCGAGGTGCTGGAGGCGGACCGCAAGCCCTTCACGGACCGCACGGTGTGCGACGCGGGCGACTTCGAGCACCTCCTCGACCTCACGCGCGCGCGGGGGTACGCGGCCGACGTGGAGGAGACCTGGGACGGGGTGGCGTCCGTCGCCGCGCCCATCCACAACCGGCGCCGGATGCCCGTGGGCGCGGTCGGCATCACCGGGGCGGTGGAACGGCTCCGCCGGGACGGCGAGTTGCGCCCCGAACTGATCGCGGCGGTGCGCGACTGCGCCCGCGCGGTCTCCCGCGACCTCGGCGGCGGGCGGTTCTGACGCCCCGCCGCACACGCGCACGCACCTCCCCGGGACCGGCCCGCCCTTCGGCGCGCCGGTCCTCGTCGTACACGCCCTAGCGGACCCGCTGAGCCGGGGCCGTCGGCCGCCGCGCGGTGAGCGCGCGCTCGGGGCGCGAGCCGTTCGCCTGTCGGGGTGCGGGTGTCAGTCGTAATCTGATGATGACAAAAAGGGGCAAAAGCCCAGTTCGGCACGGCGCGTGCCCGACTCGACATCCCGCACTTCCACAGCTGGAGACCGATAACCGACCGCGATCAATAACGATCGTGCATTCGATAACAGAACCCTTGACGCACCCGTAACGCCGGAGCAAGACTCCCGTCCATCGGTCGGCATTGTCGAACACCTACCGGCAATACGCGCTAGAGTGTGGCAACGCCAAGGGCCGGCATCGCTCTCACCCCCGAGGGCGCAGAACCCCGGCGGGACCCGGGGTTCGGCTAACCCTGGACGAAGGACAAAGGAGTCGCGGGTGTCCAGCTCCGACATCTTCATCGGCGAGACCATCGGTACCGCCATACTCATCCTGCTCGGCGGCGGCGTCTGTGCCGCCGTCACGCTGAAGGCCTCCAAGGCCCGTAACGCCGGTTGGCTCGCCATCGCCTTCGGGTGGGGCTTCGCCGTCATGACGGCCGTGTACATCTCCGGACCTCTTTCCGGTGCCCATCTCAACCCGGCCGTAACCGTCGCCCTCGCCATCAAGAACAGCGACTGGAGCAACGTTCCGGTCTACTTCGCCGGCCAGCTGCTCGGCGCGATGATCGGCGCGACGCTCGTGTGGGTGGCCTACTACGGTCAGTTCCACGCGCACCTGACCGACAAGGAGATCGTCGGCGGTCCGGGGGCGCAGGCCACCTCGGCCAAGGCCGTCGAGGCCCAGGAGCTGGGTGCCGGCCCGGTCCTCGGCGTCTTCTCCACCGGTCCGGAGATCCGCCACACGGTGCAGAACCTCGCCACGGAGATCATCGGCACCGTCGTGCTGATCCTCGCGGTCCTCACGCAGGGCCTGAACGACAAGGGCAACGGCCTCGGCATCCTCGGCGGTCTCGTCACCGCGCTGGTCGTCGTGTCGATCGGCCTGTCCCTCGGCGGCCCGACGGGCTACGCGATCAACCCGGCCCGTGACCTGGGCCCGCGCATCGTGCACGCCCTGCTGCCGCTGCCCAACAAGGGCGGTTCCGACTGGAGCTACGCCTGGATCCCGGTGGTCGGTCCGCTGATCGGCGGCGCCATCGCTGCAGGCATCTACAACGTCGCCTTCGCTTAGAGGAAAGCTCGAAGCACGCGCCGTACGTACAGCCCCATCTCCACGGATCTCTCAGGAGCACACAGTGACCGACGCCCACACCGCAGGCCCGTTCATCGCGGCGATCGACCAGGGCACGACCTCTTCGCGCTGCATCGTCTTCGACCGGGACGGCCGGATCGTCTCCGTCGACCAGAAGGAGCACGAGCAGATCTTCCCGAAGCCGGGATGGGTCGAGCACAACGCGAACGAGATCTGGACCAACGTCCAGGAGGTCGTCGCCGGAGCCATCGCCAAGGCCGGCATCACCCGTGACGACATCAAGGCCATCGGCATCACCAACCAGCGCGAGACCACCGTGCTGTGGGACAAGAACACCGGTGAGCCCGTCCACAACGCCCTTGTCTGGCAGGACACCCGCACCGACGCCCTGTGCAGGGAACTCGGCCGCAACGTCGGCCAGGACCGCTTCCGCCGGGAGACCGGCCTGCCGCTGGCCTCCTACTTCTCCGGGCCCAAGGCCCGCTGGCTGCTCGACAACGTCGACGGCCTCAAGGAGCGCGCAGAGGCCGGGGACATCCTCTTCGGCACCATGGACAGCTGGGTCATCTGGAACCTGACCGGCGGCGTCGACGGCGGCCACCACGTCACCGACGTCACCAACGCCTCCCGCACCCTGCTCATGAACCTCCACACCATGCAGTGGGACGAGAAGATCGCCGAGTCGATCGGAGTGCCGATGCAGATCCTGCCCGAGATCCGCTCCTCCGCCGAGGTCTACGGCGAGATCAAGGGCGGCAAGCTCGGCGACCTGCTCGGCGGCATCCCGGTCGCCTCCGCGCTCGGCGACCAGCAGGCGGCCCTGTTCGGCCAGTGCTGCTACTCCGAGGGCGAGACCAAGTCCACCTACGGCACCGGCACCTTCATGGTGATGAACACCGGTGACAAGATCATCAACTCCTACGCGGGTCTGCTGACCACGGTCGGCTACAAGATCGGCGACCAGCCGACGGTCTACGCCCTGGAGGGCTCGATCGCCGTCACGGGCTCCCTGGTGCAGTGGATGCGCGACCAGATGGGCCTGATCTCCACCGCCGCCGAGATCGAGACGCTCGCGCTCTCGGTCGAGGACAACGGCGGCGCCTACTTCGTGCCGGCCTTCTCCGGTCTGTTCGCCCCGCACTGGCGCTCCGACGCCCGCGGTGTGATCGCCGGCCTGACCCGGTACGTGACCAAGGCGCACCTCGCCCGCGCCGTCCTGGAGGCCACCGCCTGGCAGACGCGGGAGATCGCCGACGCCATGGTCAAGGACTCCGGCGACGAGCTGGTGACCCTCAAGGTGGACGGCGGCATGACCGCCAACAACCTGCTGATGCAGACACTCTCCGACGTCCTGGACGCGCCCGTGGTGCGCCCGATGGTCGCCGAGACCACCTGCCTCGGCGCCGCCTACGCCGCCGGCCTGGCCGTCGGCTTCTGGTCCAGCACCGACGAGCTGCGCGCCAACTGGCGCCGGGCCGCCGAGTGGACCCCCCGCATGGACGCGGAGACCCGCGACCGTGAGTACAAGAACTGGCTCAAGGCCGTCGACCGGACCATGGGCTGGATCGAGGACGAGAGCTGAGCCGCCAAATCGGCCCAGACAGTCTGACGAGGAGTAAGTACCCGACATGACCAGTCAGTCCACCCTGCAGTCCGTGCCTGCCCTGGGGACGCACCCGGCCTCCGGCTCCCTCCCGAGCCGGGCCGAGACCAGGGAGCAGCTCTCCAAGGCGTCGTACGACCTTCTTGTGATCGGCGGCGGCATCCTGGGCATCTCCACCGCCTGGCACGCCGCGCAGTCCGGGCTCAGGGTGGCCCTGGTCGACGCCGGCGACTTCGCCGGTGCCACCTCCTCCGCCTCCTCCAAGCTGCTCCACGGCGGTCTGCGCTACCTGCAGACCGGCGCGGTGAAGCTGGTGGCGGAGAACCACTTCGAGCGCCGTGCGGTCTCCCGCCAGGTGGCCCCCCACCTGGCGAACCCGCTCACCTTCTACCTCCCCGTGTACAAGGGCGGGCCGCACGGCGCGGCGAAGCTCGGGGCGGGCGTCTTCGCCTACTCCGCGCTCTCCGCGTTCGGTGACGGCGTGGGCCATCTGCTCTCCCCCGCCAAGGCGGCGCAGGACGTGCCCGAGCTGCGCACCGAGAACCTCAAGGCCGTCGCCGTCTACGGCGACGACCAGATGAACGACGCGCGCATGGCGCTGATGACGGTCCGCGCGGCCGTCGAGGCGGGCGCGGTCGTCCTGAACCACGCCGAGGTCACCGGGCTGCGCTTCACGCGGGGCCGGGTCACCGGCGCCGAACTCAGGGACCGGGTCTCCGGCGACGAGTTCGGGGTCGACGCCCGCCTGGTGCTGAACGCGACCGGCCCCTGGGTCGACCACCTGCGCCGGATGGAGGACCCGAACGCGGCGCCGTCCATCCGCCTGTCCAAGGGCGCGCACCTGGTCCTGAAGCGGACGTCCCCGTGGAAGGCCGCCCTCGCGACCCCCATCGACAAGTACCGCATCACCTTCGCCCTGCCCTGGGAGGACATGCTCCTGCTCGGCACCACCGACGAGGAGTACGAGGGCGACCCGGCGGATGTCTCCGTCAACGAGAAGGACATAGCCCAGATCCTGGACGAGGCCGCGTTCTCCGTCCGGGACCAGCAGCTCGACCGCGAGCTGATCACCTACGCGTTCGCCGGTCTGCGGGTGCTGCCGGGCGGCCCCGGCGACACCGCGAAGGCCAAGCGCGAGACGGTGGTGACCGAGGGCAAGGCCGGCATGCTGTCCGTCGCGGGCGGCAAGTGGACGACGTTCCGCCACATCGGCCGCACGGTGATGCAGAAGCTGGAGTCGCTGCCGGGTCACCCGCTGGGCGACGACTTCGAGCCGATCTCCTCCCTGCCGAAGAAGCTGCCGCTGCCCGGCGTCGCCAACCCGCGCGCGGTGGCCCACCGGCTGCTGGTGGACCACCCGGCGCCCGGCCCGCGCATGGCCGCCGACACCGCCAAGCACCTGGCCACCCACTACGGCTCCCTGGCCTTCGACATCGCCCGCCTGGCGAACGACAACCCGGAGCTGGCCGAGCGCGTCCACCCCGACGCCCCGGAGATCTGGGCGCAGGTCGTGTGGGCCCGCGACCACGAGTGGGCCGAGACGGCGGACGACGTGCTGCGGCGCCGTACCACCCTGACCATCCGGGGCCTGGCCACGGACGAGGTCCGCGCCCGGGTCCAGGACCTGCTCGGCAAGAAGTAGTCCTCGGTCGCGGCCGGTCCGACTCCCCCGACCGGGACCGGCCGCACCGCGGCGCCGGACCACCGCACCGGGTCCGGCCCAGCGAGAGGGGCGTCCCCACGCCGATGGGGCCGCCCCTCTCGGCTGTCCGGGCCGTTGCGGCGCCATGGCGGCCTCGCGGATCGACGAGAAGCAACTGGGCGTGTTATCAGTCCAGTTGGAGGAGCCGGTCGCAGCCGGTCCCGAGTTCCGCGTGTCCGGAACCGCCCCTTCGGGTGCCGCCGGGCTGCGCGCCGTCCCGTCGGTGCCGCCTCGTCGTGGCTGGTCGCGCGGTTCCCCGCGCTCGTGTGTTCCAAGGTGGCGAACGGGGCAGTGATCCGGTCACTCCCCCGCACAAGGGGGCTGCGGACGCCCCCGCCGGACGCCGTAAGGTTGGTGAGTCAAGCGAGGGCACGTCGGAAGGAGGCACTGGGTGATCGAGCTGGAGGGGGTTCCCGAGCTGATCGACCCAGTCATGGTGGCCGCGTTCGAGGGCTGGAACGATGCCGGTGACGCCGCCTCCACGGCAGTCGCGCATCTGGAACGCGAGTGGAAGGGCGAGGTGTTCGCGGCGCTGGACGCCGAGGACTACTACGACTTCCAGGTGAACCGGCCCACGGTGTTCATGGACGGCGGGGTGCGCAAGATCACCTGGCCGACGACCCGGCTGTCGGTGGTCCGCGTCGGCGGTGACAAGCCGCGCGACCTGGTGCTGGTCCGCGGCATAGAACCGTCCATGCGGTGGCGCTCGTTCTGCAACGAGCTGCTCGGCTTCGCCCATGAGCTGGGCGTGGAGCTGGTGGTCATCCTGGGCGCCCTGCTCGGAGACACGCCGCACACGCGTCCGGTGCCGGTCAGCGGGGTCACGTCCGACGCGGACCTGGCCCAGCGGATGGACCTGGAGGAGACCAAGTACGAGGGCCCGACGGGCATCGTCGGCGTCCTGCAGGAGGCGTGCGCGCACGCGGGGGTCCCGGCGGTGTCGCTGTGGGCGGCCGTCCCGCACTACGTCTCCCAGCCGCCCAACCCCAAGGCCACGCTGGCGCTGCTGAACCGTCTCGAGGACCTGCTGGACCTGCGCATCCCGCAGGGCGAGCTGCCCGAGGACGCGCGCGCCTGGCAGGTGGGCGTGGACCAGCTGGCCGCCGAGGACAGCGAGGTCGCCGAGTACGTCCAGACGTTGGAGGAGGCCCGGGACACCGCCGAGCTGCCCGAGGCGTCCGGCGAGGCGATCGCCCGGGAGTTCGAGCGGTATCTGCGGCGCCGGGACGTCGGCCCTCCGGGCGGGAAGCCGAGGCCGCCCGCCGCCGGCGGTGGTCCCAAGGACGAGGACGACGACGGTCCGGAGAGCTGAGGTACGGCGAAGGGGCGGTTCCCGTCGGGAACCGCCCCTTCTTCGTGTCGCTGCCGGTTTCTACAGCGCCACGCCGAGCAGCGCGTCCACGGCCCGGGTGACCAGGCCGGGGGCGCCGGTGTCGGTGCCGCCCTCGGCCTCCTGGAGGGCCGCCCAGCGGTCCACGGCGGCGAGCAGCCGCATCCGCATACGGTGCCGCTCCGATGTCCGTACGGCCTGTACGGTCCCCAGGCCGTGCGGCC
>NZ_JBSGDB010000408.1:0-7954 GCF_053602155.1 Streptomyces sp. NPDC004561 | reverse complement strand
GGTCTTTCCCCCGCAACCCCCGTGTGCGGTGGCCTTCGGCCCGCCCGCGCGGCTGGTGCCGTGGTCGCAGCACTACTCCGTCGCGATCGCGTTCAGGACGTTCATGCGGCCTGCGCGGAAGGCGGGGACGAGGGCGGCGAAGAGGCCGACGAAGGCGGAGCCGACGAAGACCGCGATGATCGTCGGCCAGGGGATCTCGAGGATCTTCAGGCCCTGCAGGGCGAGGAGCTTCTGGGCGGTGGCGCCCCAGCCCATGCCGAGGCCGAGGCCGAGCAGGGCGCCGAAGACCGCGATCACCACGGACTCCAGGCGGATCATGCGGCGCAGCTGGCGGCGGGAGAGGCCGATGGCCCGCATGAGGCCGATCTCCCGGGTCCGCTCGACCACCGACAGCGCCAGGGTGTTCACCACACCGAGGACCGCGACGATGATCGCGAGGGCGAGCAGGCCGTAGATCATGTTCAGCAGCTGGCCGATCTGGTCCTTCAGCGCCTTCTTGTAGTCGGTCTGGTCGCGCACGGTCAGCTGCGGGAAGCCGTCGTGCAGGGCCGACTTCAGCGCCTTGTAGGCGGCCGCCTGCTGCCCGTCCCTGGCGGTGGCGAAGACCAGCTGGTCGAGCGGCATCCGGTCGGCGGGCACGTACTTGGCGAGCGTGGCGATGGAGGTGTACTTGGCGCCCTGGTCGATCACGTCGTCGCTGCTGGTGATGGCGCGGACCGTCAGGTGGGCGGTGGAGCCGTTCCGGAAGGCGACGGTGATCTTCGAGCCGAGGTGGATGCCGTGGGCCTCGGCGAACTTCTGGTGGACGGACATCGAGTCGGGCAGGTAGGCGTCCTGGAGGTTGCCGGCGACGGTCTTCTTGCGCAGGTCGCTGGCGTAGGTCGGGTCGGCCGCCGTGATGTCGGTGTCCTTGAGGGTCTGCCCGTCCGGGGTGGTGAAGTCGGCCACGGTCGGCCGGTACTCGGTGACCCGTGCGAGCTGCGGGGTGCTCTTGATGAGCCTGACCGCCTGAGGGGTGATCAGCTGCTGGTTGTCCGGCTGGACGATGAAGTCGGTGCCGACGGTCTTGTCGAGCTGGTCGGTGGCCGAGGCCACCATGGAGGAGCCGACCACCGAGAGGCAGGCGACCAGGGCGAGGCCGATCATCAGGGCCGCGCCGGTGGCGCCGGTGCGGCGCGGGTTGCGCAGCGCGTTGCGCTCGGCCATCCGGCCGACCGGGCCGAAGACCCGCAGCAGGACCATGCCGAGGACGCGGACCAGGCCGCCGGCGAGCAGCGGGCCGATCACGACGAAGCCGACCAGGCTGAGCACCACGCCGAGGCCCAGCCAGCCCGAGCCCGCCTTGGCCTTGTCGGCACTGGCGGCGACGTAGAGGCTGGCGCCGCCGGCGCCGGTGAGGACGAGGCCGATCAGGGCGCGGACGACGCCCGACCTGGTGTCGGTGGGGGTGCCGGCGTCGCGCAGGGCGGCCATCGGGGAGATCCGGCCGGCGCGCCGGGCGGGCAGGTAGGCGGCGAGGACGGTGACGACCACGCCGAGCAGCAGGCCGAGGGCGGGGGTGGTCCAGGCGACGGTCAGGTCGTCGGTGGACAGGTGCATGCCCATGTTGCCCATGAGCTTCATCAGGCCGACGGCGATGCCGACGCCGGCGCCGACGCCGAGCACGGAGCCGATCACGCCGAGCAGCAGGGCCTCGACGAGCACGGACCGGTTGACCTGCTTGCGGGAGGAGCCGATGGCCCGCATCAGGCCGATCTCCCGGGTGCGCTGGGCGACCAGCATGGAGAAGGTGTTGATGATCAGGAAGATGCCGACGAGGAAGGCGATCCCGGCGAAGCCGAGCATCGCGTACTTCATGACGTTCAGGAAGCTCTGGACGCTCTTCTGGTTGGCGTCGGCGACCTCCTTGGCGGTCTGCACCTTGTAGCCGCGGCCGAGCGCGGCGGACACGTTCCTCTTCAGCTGCGCGTCGCTCACGCCCTTGGCGGCGGTGACGTTGACGTCGGTGTAGACGCCGGTGCGGCCGATCAGGGTCCGCTGGGCGGTCTCCTTGTCCAGGTAGAAGATCGCCGCGCCGGGGTTGGTCACCTTGAAGGCGGCGATGCCGGACACGCGCGCGTGGTGCGTGCCGACGACGGAGATCATGCCGATGTCGTCGCCGAGCCCGAGGTGGTGCTTGTGGGCGGTGTCCTCGTCGACCATCACCTGGTCCGGGCCCTTGGGCGCCGCACCGGAGGTGATCTTCATGGTGCGGGCGTCGTTGCCGTTCCAGCTGCCGACGATGGTGGGCGCGCCGCTGGTGGGCGACAGCTTGTCCTTGTGGGAGTCGACGACGGTCACGGAGGTGGAGAACACAGTGCCCTCGGCGGACCTCACGCCCCGGACCCCGCGCACCTCGCCGAGCACGGAGGCGGGCATCACGGGCGGCTTTCCGGTGCGGGAGGTGGTCTCGCCGCTGCCGGAGGAGTCCTTGGCGCTGACCGTGACGTCCGAGGAGGTCGCCTGGAACAGCTTGTCGAAGGTGGTGTTCATCGTGTCGGTGAACACCAGCGTGCCGCACACGAAGGCGACCGAGAGCAGGACGGCGACCGCCGAGAGGGCCATGCGGCCCTTGTGCGCGAAGAAGTTGCGCATCGAGGTCTTCAGGACGGTCATGACGTACGGCCCCGGGCGTCGAAGTCCTTCATGCGGTCGAGGACCTGATCGGCCGTCGGCTGGTACATCTCGTCGACGATCCGGCCGTCGGCGAGGTAGAGCACGCGGTCCGCGTAGGAGGCGGCGACGGGGTCGTGGGTGACCATCACGATGGTCTGGCCGAGTTCGTCGACCGAGCGGCGCAGGAAGCCGAGGACCTCGGCGCCCGCGCGCGAGTCGAGGTTTCCGGTGGGCTCGTCGCCGAAGATGATCTCCGGGCGGGCGGCGAGCGCGCGGGCCACGGCGACGCGCTGCTGCTGACCGCCGGAGAGCTGGGTCGGCCGGTGCTTGAGGCGCCCGGCGAGCCCGACGGTCTCCACCACGCGGTCCAGCCAGGCCCGGTCCGGCTTGCGGCCGGCGATGTCCATGGGCAGCGTGATGTTCTCGATCGCGTTCAGCGTCGGCAGCAGGTTGAACGCCTGGAAGATGAACCCGATCCGGTCCCGGCGCAGCTGGGTGAGCTTCTTGTCCTTCAGGCCGGTGATCTCGGTCTCGTCCAGGTGGATCTGACCGCTCGTCACGGTGTCGAGCCCTGCGAGGCAGTGCATCAGTGTGGACTTGCCGGACCCCGAGGGGCCCATGATCGCGGTGTACTGGCCGCGGGCGATGTCCACGTCGACGTGGTCGAGGGCGACGACGCGGGTCTCGCCGGACCCGTACGCCTTGACGACCTGTCGCGCCCGCGCGGCAACGGCCGTACGCCCTCCAGTGCCCCCGTGCCTGGGAATGGTCACAGCCGATGTCACGGTATGTCTCCTATGTCGGTTCGCGGATCCGTCCGGTGCCCCGGTGCTCCGGGGCGTCGTCCTGGGTACGTCGATGAGTCTCGCGTCCGGCGGGGGTGCCGCGCGCTGGTGCGAAGCCCCCTCTTGCTCGGGGGAAAACCCCACCCCCGCCGGTCCTGCCGGCCGCCCCCCAGCGGCGTAAAGCCAGATTAAGGACCGCGCCCGGCCCGGCTCGTCCTCCGCCGGGACGAACCCTCCCCGAGCCTTGGTACGGAGGACCCCCTAGGGGTGCTCCACCGCCGGGTGGAGCCTTTCTCGGGGTCGCCTCCACCCTTCGGCGCCCCGGGCCTCCGCCCTCCCGTCGTGTCAAGGGCGGTTCGTCCGGCGCGTGGGAGGCTTTCGCACCGGACATGCTTGCAGGGGGCACGGGAGTGTCCCGGCGGGGAGAGCTGGGGGAGGGGTCCGTGGGGAGTACGACACCAGCGATACGCGGCGGCGCGGCCACCGAGCGGGGCACGCGCGGCAGAGGCGCGGTCGTCGCGGCGCTGATGCTCTCGATGGCGCTGGCCGCGCTGGACGCCACCATCGTCTCCACCGCCGTACCGCAGATCGTCGGCGACCTGGGCGGGTTCTCCGTCTTCTCCTGGCTGTTCTCCGGCTATCTGCTGGCCGTCACCGTCACCCTGCCGGTCTACGGCAAGCTGTCCGACACCTTCGGCCGCAAGCCGGTCCTGGTGGCGGGCGCCGCGGTGTTCCTGCTGGGCTCGCTGCTGTGCGCGGGCGCCTGGAACATGGCGGCGCTGATCGCCTTCCGGGTCGTGCAGGGCCTGGGCGGCGGGGCGCTGCAGGGCACCGTGCAGACACTGGCCGCCGATCTGTACCCGCTGGCGGAGCGCCCGAGGATCCAGGCCAAGCTGTCCACGGTGTGGGCCGTGTCGGCGGTGGCCGGACCGGGCGTCGGCGGGGTGCTGGCCGCGTACGCCGACTGGCGGTGGATCTTCCTTGTCAACCTGCCCATCGGCCTGGCCGCGTTGTGGCTGGTCGTGCGTCATCTGCACGAGCCCGAGCGGGAGAAGCCGGCCCGCGCGCGCGTGGACTGGGCCGGGGCGCTCACGGTGTTCGCGTGCGGCGGGGTGCTGCTGACCGCGCTGGTGCAGGGCGGGGTGGCGTGGCCGTGGCTGTCCGCCCCCTCGGTCGCGCTGTTCGCGGCGGGACTGGCGCTGGCCGCGGCCGTCGTCCTGGTGGAGCGGCGGGCGGCCGAGCCGGTCATCCCGGGGTGGGTGTGGCGGCGGCGCACGATCGCGGCGGTCAACCTGGCGCTCGGCGCGCTGGGGCTGCTGATGGTGGCGCCGAGCGTGTTCCTGCCGACGTACGCCCAGTCGGTGCTCGGGCTGGGCCCCGCGGCCGCCGGCCTGGTGCTGTGCGTGTGGACGCTGACCTGGTCGGGTTCGGCGGCGCTCAGCCAGCACGTCTACCGGCGCATCGGCTTCCGGGACACCGCGCTGATCGGCATCGGGCTCGGCGCGCTGATCCTGCTCGCGTTCCCGTTCCTGCCCTATCCCGGGTCCTGGTGGCAGCCGATGCTGCTGATGCTGGCGCTGGGCGGGGCGCTGGGGCTGTTCCAGCTGCCGCTGATCATCGGGGTGCAGTCGACGGTCGGCTGGTCGGAGCGGGGGACGACGACCGCGTCGGTGCTGTTCTGCCGGCAGACCGGGCAGACGGTGGGCGCGGCCGTCTTCGGGGCCGTCGCCAACGGGGTGCTGGCCGCCCGGCTGGGCGGGGCGGGCGACCTGGACTCCGTCACGCGCGCGCTGGACGCCGGTACGGCCCCGGAGGCGACCCGGCGGGCGATCGCCGACGCGGTGCACGCGGTCTACTTCGGCGCGGCCTGCGCGGCGGCGCTGGCCTTCCTGGTACTGCTGCTGGTGGCTCCGCGACGGTTCCCGGTGCGGCAGGAGCAGCCCTAGCCGGCGCCCCCAGACGGCGGCCGTCACGGCGGCCCCCGGTCAACACCCCGGGCGGGGACCCGTTTTCGCACAGGTAAGCGCATACCGACCGGCCAGTTCGGTGAAAACGCCACGCGCCGCGAACTCCGCGAGTAGCGTGCGTGGCTCCGCTCCCACCCCCCACCTCCCTGCGGTCCGCCGCCACGGACCCGAGCCACGCAAGGAGCCCCGGGATGTCCTACGACCATCCGCACGCGTCGTACCCGTCGAACCTGACCCACCCCTGGCAGCCCGCACCCCCCGAACCGCCCCGGCCGAGCCCCCGGCCGCCCCGCGAGCCCCTCGGCCACCACAGCGACCTGCGCGTCCTGCGCAGCGCCTACCGCTGGCAGCGGCGCACCGCCACGCTCACCGCGCTCGGCTACTTCACGCTGTTCCTGGTGCTGTCCGCGTTCGCGCCCGGCTTCATGACGAGCACGCTCGCCGACGGCATCCCCGCCGGCCTGCTGCTCGCCCTGCTCCAGGTCCCCGTCACCTGGCTGGCGATCGCCCTGTACGAGCACACCGCGCGCCGGCACGTCGACCCGCTCGCCGACCGCATCCGCAGACAGGCCGAGCTGGACGCGCGACGAGGAGCGGTGCGATGAACGGCTTCAGCGGCACCGCCCAGTCCATGTCCCTGGTCGCCTTCTCCACCGTCGCCACCGTGACCCTGCTGCTGTGCGTGATGACCGGCCCCGACGGCGACGACCTCGACGAGTTCTACACCGGCTACGGCTCGCTGTCCCCGCTGCGCAACGGCCTGGCCATCGCCGGCGACTACATCTCCGCCGCCACGGTCCTCGGCACCGGCGGCGTCATCGCCCTGTGCGGCTACGACGGCGTCGTCCTCGCGCTCAGCACGGCGCTGTCGCTGATGCTGCTGATGTTCCTGCTGGCCGAACCGCTGCGCAACGCGGGCCGGTTCACCATGGGCGACGCGCTGGCCCGCCGGCTGCCGGGTCGCGCCGTGCGCATGACGGCCTGCGCGGTGACCATCGCCGCGCTGCTGCCGCTGATGCTGGTCCAGCTCGCCGGAACCGGGCAGCTGATGGCGTTCATCCTGGGCTTCTCCAACGAGTCGCTGAAGACCGGATGCGTCGTGGGACTCGGCGCCCTGATGATCGCCTACGCGGCCATCGGCGGCATGAAGGGCACCGCGCTCATCCAGATCCTGAAGATCGTCATGCTGGTCGGCTCGGGCGCCGTGATCGCCGTGCTGATGCTGCGCCGCTTCGACTGGGACCCGGGCGCCCTGTTCGCCGCGGCGGCCCGGCAGAGCGGTGCCGGGCCCGCCTTCCTGCACTCCGGACTGGAGTTCGGCAGCGGAGGCAGGTCCCGCCTCGACATGATCGCCTCGGAGCTGACCGTGGTGCTCGGCGGCGGCTGCCTGCCGCACGTCACCATGCGCATGTACACCGCCTCCAGCGCCCGCCAGGTGCGCCGCTCGATGTCCTGGGCGGTGTCGATCGTCGCCCTGTTCGTGGTGATCATGACGGTGGTCGGGTTCGGCGCCACGGCGCTGGTCGGCCGGGCGGCGATCTCCGCGGCCGACCCGCAGGGCAACACGGCGTACCTGCTGGGCTCGCGCGCGGTGTTCGGCGCGGACGTGTCGACGGCGGAGAGCTTCCTGTTCACCCTGGTGACCACGGCGCTCTTCCTCACCCTGCTCGCCTCGGTGGCCGGGATGATCCTCGCCTGCGCCAACTCCCTCGCCCACGACGTCTTCGCGGCCCGGGTGCGGGAGATGCCGGCCCGCCGGGAGATGGCCCTGGCCCGCCTGTCGGCGCTCGCCATCGGCATCCCCACGATCCTGCTGGCCACCATGGTGCAGCACCACAGCCTGCAGCCCCTGGTGACGCTCTCCTTCTGCCTGGGCGCCTCGGCCATCGCGCCCGCCCTGGTGTACGGCCTGTTCTGGCGCCGCTACACCCGCGGCGGGCTCCTGAGCACCCTGATCGGGGGCACGCTGACGGTGCTGCTGCTGATGCCGGGCACCGATCTCGTCTCCGGGTCGCCGGTCTCCGCGTTCCCGAACGCCGACTTCAACTGGTTCCCGTTCACCACGACCGGCATCGTCTCCATCCCGGCCGGCTTCCTCTTCGGCTGGCTCGGCACGGTCGTCTGCGGCCGCGGCAAGGCGGAACAGCAGCGGCACCAGTACGAGGCGGTCGAGGGGTGGATCCTGGCGGGGGCGGCGCGCAGATGACCCGGCGCGGGGACCGGGCGGCCCCTACTCCAGCGCCGCCTGCCCCGTCAGGGAGCTGAGGCTGTTGCGGACGCGGTCCATCTCCGCCCGCACGTGGTCCCAGGTCTCACCGTGCTCGCGCAGCACGCGTTCCGTCTCGCAGGCGATGCGCTCCTCGCGCCCGCGCGCACCGGTGACGATCTCGGCGGCGCGCGCGACCGCCTCCTCCTGGCAGCGGCGCGCGTACTCGTCGGCCTCCCCGAGGGCCTTCTTGGCCTCGGCGACCAGGTCTACAACCGGCTGCTCAACGAGCGGATCATCTTCCTCGGCCAGCAGGTTGACGACGACATTGCCAACAAGAT
>NZ_JBSGDB010000407.1:0-7971 GCF_053602155.1 Streptomyces sp. NPDC004561 | reverse complement strand
GATGCCGTGGCCCGCTGGACAGTGACTGATATCGGCGATCTGCTTCTCGCTCACACCGACGGTGTGGAAAGCCGACAAGGACCTGCCGACGGCCCACAGACGGCCCAGGGGAGCGGTCACCCGCTCTGTCCTGGGGCGATATCACACGTCGAAGTACAGCTCGAACTCGTGCGGGTGCGGGCGCAGCTGCAGCGGCGCGATCTCGTTGGTGCGCTTGAAGTCGATCCACGTCTCGATCAGGTCGGACGTGAACACGTCGCCCTGGAGCAGGAACTCGTGGTCGGCCTCGAGCGCGTCGAGGACGGCGTTCAGCGAGGTCGGGACCTGCGCGACGTTCGCGTGCTCCTCGGGAGCCAGCTCGTACAGGTCCTTGTCGATCGGCTCGGCCGGCTCGATCTTGTTCTTGATGCCGTCCAGGCCCGCGAGCAGCAGGGCGGAGAAGGCCAGGTACGGGTTGCCGGAGGAGTCCGGGGCGCGGAACTCGACGCGCTTGGCCTTCGGGTTGGAACCCGTGATCGGGATGCGCATGGCCGCGGAGCGGTTGCGCTGCGAGTACACCAGGTTGATCGGCGCCTCGAAGCCCGGCACCAGACGGTGGTACGAGTTCACCGTCGGGTTGGTGAAGGCGAGCAGCGACGGGGCGTGCCGCAGGATGCCGCCGATGTAGTAGCGGGCGGTGTCCGACAGGCCCGCGTAGCCGGCCTCGTCGTAGAACAGCGGGTCGCCGTTGCTCCACAGCGACTGGTGCACGTGCATGCCCGAGCCGTTGTCACCGAAGATCGGCTTCGGCATGAAGGTCGCGGTCTTGCCGTTGCGCCAGGCCACGTTCTTCACGATGTACTTGAAGAGCTGGAGGTCGTCGGCGGCGGCGAGCAGCGTGTTGAACTTGTAGTTGATCTCGGCCTGGCCGGCGGTGCCGACCTCGTGGTGCTGGCGCTCGACCTTCAGGCCGGACTTCTCCAGCTCCAGGGAGATCTCGGCACGCAGGTCGGCGAAGTGGTCGACCGGCGCCACCGGGAAGTAGCCGCCCTTGTAGCGGACCTTGTAACCACGGTTGTTCTCCAGGGCGCCGGTGTTCCAGGCGCCCGCCTCGGAGTCGATGTGGTAGAAGGACTCGTTCGCGTTGGTCGCGAAGCGCACGGAGTCGAAGACGTAGAACTCGGCCTCGGGGCCGAAGTACGCGGTGTCCGCGATACCGGTCGAGGCGAGGTAGGCCTCGGCCTTCTTCGCCACGTTGCGCGGGTCACGGGAGTACTGCTCGCCCGTGATCGGGTCGTGGATGAAGAAGTTGATGTTGAGGGTCTTGTCCCGGCGGAACGGGTCCACGCGGGAGGTGGACAGGTCGGCGCGCAGGGCCATGTCGGACTCGTGAATGGCCTGGAAGCCGCGGATCGACGATCCGTCGAAGGCCAGCTCCTCGTCCGGGTCGAACGCCTCAACGGGCACCGTGAAGTGCTGCATGACGCCCGGCAGGTCGCAGAAGCGGACGTCGATGAACTTGACGTCCTCGTCCGCGATGAACTTCTTGGCCTCGTCGGCGTTCTGGAACATCCAGCTCCTCCTACTCCCGACCGTCCTCGCCGGGGTGGTAGATCGTTCGTGCGGCCAGTGCGGTGGCACACGCTGGTCTCGACCCTAGGGACGTGTGATTTCTCGGGCGTGACCCGATTGTTTCGCAGAAGTTAACCGGTCAGGGTTCCACCCTAGCCCCGGGACACCCCGGCGTCCGAGGGGCATTCCGGGACGCAGTACCGTGGTCGGGTGGACAACAGGCAGGCAATGGGATCGTGGCTCTCCGGGCCGCGGGCGGCGATGGAAGACGCCGGCGCGGACTTCGGGTACCGGGGCGAGCAGTTGGGCCTCCCCGAGGAGGGGCCGAACTCGATCGCCCGGCCCGGCAGGCGCCTCGGTGCGCTCGCCGTGGACTGGGGACTGAGCGTCCTGATCGCATACGGCCTGATCACGGACGGCTACCGGCCCGCTACCGGCAACTGGGCGCTCGGCGTCTTCTTCGTCATGAGCGTCCTGACCGTCGGCACGATCGGCGTCTCCCCGGGCAAGCGCCTCTTCGGCATCCGGGTCGTGGCCCTGGAGACCGGCACGGTCAACCCGCTGCGCTCCGTGCTGCGCACGGTCCTGCTGTGCCTCGCGATCCCCGCGCTGGTCTGGGACCGGGACGGCCGCGGCCTGCACGACCGGCTCGCGAAGACCGTCGAGGTCCGCGCCTGACACCGCTCCTGCCATGCCGAAAGGGGGCGCCCGGTGTGACCGGGCGCCCCCTTTCGGTGCAGGAACGGGAACCGCGCGGGGACTAGCGGCCCCGCTGGCCGCCCTTCGGCAGCTTCATGCCCTTCGGCATCGGCCCCTTGGGCATCGGCATGTTGCTCATCAGGTCGCCCATGGCGCGCAGCCGGTCGTTGGTGGTGGTCACCTGGGGGCCGGTCAGTACACGGGGGAGCTTCAGCATGGTCGTGCGCAGCTTCTTCAGCTCGACCGTGCCCTCGCCGTTGCCCACGATGATGTCGTGCACCGGCACGTCGGCCACGATGCGGTTCATCTTCTTCTTCTCGGCGGCCAGCAGGCTCTTCACCCGGTTCGGGTTGCCCTCGGCGACCAGCACGATACCGGCCTTGCCGACGGCCCGGTGCACCACGTCCTGGCTGCGGTTCATCGCCACCGCCGGAGTGGTCGTCCAGCCCCGGCCGACGTTGTCCAGCACCGCCGCCGCGGCGCCCGGCTGGCCCTCCATCTGGCCGAAGGCGGCGCGCTCGGCCCGCCGGCCGAACACGATCGCCATCGCCAGCAGGGCGACCAGCAGACCGAAGATGCCCAGGTAAACCGGGTGACCGATCACGAAGCCGATCGCGAGGAACACACCGAGGGTGCCGATGCCGACGGCCGCGAGTACCAGACCGATCTTCTTGTCGGCCTTGCGGGTCATCTTGTACGTGAGGGCGATCTGCTTCAGTCGCCCGGCATTCGCGGCGTCCGCCGCGGTTTCCTTCCTCGCCATGCCACGAAGTCTACGTGGCCCCGGGAGCGCAGACGACGGCAGTGCCCGGTGAGCAAGCCTCAGGAGCGGCGGGAGGCCTGCTCCAGGAAGCGCTGGGCCTCGACCCGGTCCTTGGCGCGACGGCGGTCCTCGAGGACGGAGGTCCAGGCATTTCGGCGGGCGGTGCGCTGACCGCCGCTCATCAGCAGCGACTCTACGGCGCGGAGTGCGTCGGTGAAGGACGGGATGGCGTTGGCGCGAACCGGCGCGGCCTGCATGATCGAGGTCCCCCCTCGGATCGGGTGGTGTACGGGGCGTGATACCAGAGTCACTGATTGGTGTTACCAGGGCGTGACCGGCCGGTCAAACACCAATGAAACCTTGATGCGGAGCCCGCAAACGCCTACGCGGCCCTGACGGGTGCCCTCATCAGCGAGGACGGTCAGGACCGCGTCGACTCGGCCATTACTGGCCAGTAATTACTAGTGCGTGAATTCACACGGTTCGCTCACACCGCCTGGGCGGCGATGTACGTGCCACGCTTCTCGACGGCCATCCGGTACAGGCGCCCGGCGCGGTAGGAGGACCGCACCAGCGGGCCGGACATCACCCCGGAGAAGCCGATCTGCTCGGCCTCCTCCTTCAGCTCCACGAACTCCTGCGGCTTCACCCAGCGCTCCACCGGGTGGTGCCGCACGGAAGGGCGCAGGTACTGGGTGATGGTGACCAGCTCGCAGCCCGCGTCGTGCAACTGCCTGAGCGCCTCGCCGACCTCCTCGCGGGTCTCGCCCATGCCGAGGATCAGGTTGGACTTGGTCACCAGGCCGAAGTCACGGGCCTCGGTGATGACCTTCAGGGAGCGCTCGTAGCGGAAGCCGGGGCGGATCCGCTTGAAGATCCGCGGGACCGTCTCGACGTTGTGCGCGAAGACCTCGGGCCGGGACTCGAAGACCTCCGCGAGCTGCTCGGGGACCGCGTTGAAGTCGGGGGCGAGCAGCTCGACCTTCGTGCGGCCGGCCTCGCGGCCGGCGGTCTGCGCGTGGATCTGCCGGACCGTCTCCGCGTACAGCCAGGCGCCGCCGTCCTCCAGGTCGTCGCGGGCGACGCCGGTGATGGTGGCGTAGTTCAGGTCCATGGTGACCACGGACTCGCCGACGCGGCGCGGCTCGTCGCGGTCGAGCGCCTCGGGCTTGCCGGTGTCGATCTGGCAGAAGTCGCAGCGCCGGGTGCACTGGTCGCCGCCGATGAGGAAGGTCGCCTCGCGGTCCTCCCAGCACTCGTAGATGTTCGGGCAGCCGGCCTCCTGGCACACCGTGTGCAGGCCCTCGCTCTTCACGAGGCTCTGCATCTTGGTGTACTCGGGACCCATTTTCGCCCGGGTCTTGATCCACTCGGGCTTGCGCTCGATGGGGGTCTGGCTGTTGCGGACCTCCAGGCGCAGCATCTTGCGTCCGTCGGGTGAGACTGCGGACACGACCGGCTCCCTGTGACTTCGATTCTTCGGCGCACACCAGGGTACGCCCGTGCTAACTGAGCCCTTCCGCTGAGGCCAACCTCGCTGCCGCAGGGCGCATTCCCCTGGTCAGGCGGAAGCCGGCTCGATCTCGCGGGGCCTGAGGTCCGCGTTCTCCAGGATCTCCGTCAGGTGCTTCTCCACCACCGGCAGCACGTCCTCGACCGTGATGTCCCGGCCCAGCTCGTTGGCCAGCGAGGCCACCCCGGCGTCCCGGATCCCGCACGGGATGATCCGGTCGAACCAGCGGTTGTCCGGGTTCACGTTGAAGGAGAAGCCGTGCATCGTGACGCCCTTGGCGACGCGGATGCCGATCGCGGCGATCTTGCGGTCCTCGCGGCGCTGGCCCGCGTTGGAGGGGGCGTACTCGGGGCCGTTCAGCCGGGGGTCGAACTCGTCGTCGGTGAGCCGCGGGTCGAAGTCCAGGGAGAGCCCGCCGAGCGAGGGGCGCTGCTCGACCGGGTCGCCGAGCACCCACACCCCGCTGCGGCCCTCGACCCGGGTGGTCCCGAGGCCGAACTCGGCACAGGTGCGGATGAGGGCCTCCTCCAGGCGCCGCACGTGCGCGACCACGTCCACCGGGCGGGGGAGCTTCTGGATCGGGTAGCCGACCAGCTGGCCGGGGCCGTGCCAGGTGATCTTGCCGCCGCGGTCCACGTCGATGACCGGGGTGCCGTCCAGCGGGCGCTCGCTGTCCTCGGTGCGCCGGCCGGCCGTATACACCGGAGGGTGCTCCAGCAGCAGCACGGTGTCCGGGATCTCGTCGGCGAACCGGGCCGCGTGCACGCGGCGCTGCTCGTCCCAGGCCTCCTGGTAGTCGACGGCATCCGCGCCGAATCCCATGCGGACGAACCGCAGCTCACTCACGGCAAGCGCCTCCCTCGCGATGTCAGGCATGTAACGCGCCCACGCCACTGTACGTCCGTCCGGCGTGCGTCAGCCCTACGGGCGTTCCTCACACGATCGGATGAATGAACAGCGAAATGTGCGATCGGCTGCTCACTCTCCGCTACATTCGCGCCGTTCGTGAGGCCAAAAGGGCTGCTCACAGGCAATCCCGGCACTTCAGGGGCCCGGAAGGCAGGAGACCGCACCGCAGATGACGGACCGACCCGCGCAGCGCACCCCCAACCGCCAGCTCGCCGCGCTCATCGCAGAGGCGGGGTTCTCCAACGCGGGTCTGGCCCGTCGCGTCGACCAGCTCGGCCTGGAACACGGGCTGGATCTCAGATACGACAAGACGTCAGTCACCCGCTGGCTGCGCGGGCAGCAGCCGCGGGGCACGACCCCCGCCCTCATCGCCGAGGTGTTCACCCGCCGGCTCGGGCGCCGCCTCACGGCCCAGGACCTCGGCCTGGACGCGTGCGCGCCGGTGTACGCCGGGCTGGAGTTCGCGGCCACCCCGGAGGAGGCCGTCGACATCGTCAGCGGGCTGTGGCGCAAGGACTCCGGCAGCCACGCCGAGCTGCGCAAGATCGCCTTCACCCCGGCGGGGCTGGTCGTGCCCAGCCGCGACTGGCTGATCGGCAAGGCCGACGACAGGGTGGCCCGGGAACCGGCTCCCCGGGTGCCCGCGCAGGGCCGCCCGCCCGCCGCCAGGCCCACGGCCCAGCCGCGGGCGCGCGGGCACGCCGAGCGCGCCTCCGGGCACCGGGTCAGCGGCGGCGACATCGCCGCGCTGCGCTCGGTCGGCGAGCTGTTCCGCACCCTCGACGACCGCTTCGGCGGCGGCCACGCCCGGCAGGCCCTGGTGCGCTACCTGGAGCACGAGTGCGAGCCGATGCTCCGCGGCAGCTACGACGAGCAGACCGGCCGCCGCCTGTTCGCCGCCGCCGCCGACCTGACCCGGCTCGCCGGCTGGACCTCGTACGACATCGCCGCGCACGGACTCGCCCAGCGCTACTTCGTGCAGGCCCTGCGGCTCGCCCAGGCGGCCGGCGACCGCCCCTACGGCTCCTACGTGCTGGTCACCATGAGCCGCCAGGCCGTCTACCTCGGCCACGGCAGGGAGGCCGTGCAGCTCGCCCGGGTCGCCCAGCAGGGGGTGGGCACCGGAGCGCCGCCGGTCCTGCAGGCGCTGCTGCACGCGGCCGAGGCCCGCGCGCACGGCGTGCTGGGGGAGGTGCGGGCGTGCACGGGCGCGCTGGTCCGGGCCGAGCGCGCCCTGGACGCGGCCCGGCCCGGGGACGAGGTGCCGTACTGGGCCAGGTTCTTCGACGAGGCCCAGCTCGCCGACGAGCTGGGGCACTGCCACCGGGATCTGCAGCAGTTCCGGGCGGCCGCCCAGCACGCCGAACGCTCCCTCCAGCTGCGCGCCCCGACCTACGCCCGCAGCCGCCTCTTCTGCCGGGTCGTCCTCGCCACCGCCCGCCTCGGCCTCGGAGAGCTCGACCAGGCCTGCGCGCTGGCGGCGGAGGCGGCGGGCCAGGCCGCCGAGATGCGCAGCGCCCGCGCCGTCGAGTACGTCAGGGACTTCGAGCGGCGCCTGGAGCCCTACAAGGACGCGGCACCGGCGCGGGGCTACCGGGAGAAGGTCGCGGCACTGGGCTGAGCGCTAGGCGGCCCGGGGCAGGGACGGGGCCGGGTCGGCCCGGTGTATGGAGCCGCTCGTGCCCAGGTCCGTGAGGATGGCCGAGGCCGCCCGGTGGGCCGAGTGCAGGGCGCCCTGGACGGTGCTGGTGTCGCGGTGGTCGCCGCAGACGTACAGACCGGCCAGGAGCCGTACCGGCCTGCGCAGGTCGTGCGGCGGGCGCATCGCCGGCACCGCCTCCGGGGTGTGGTGCACGGCCAGCGTCTCCCAGCGGCGGGTGGAGGTGCCGTAGAGGCGGGCGAGGTGGATGCGGACGGCGGTGTCCACGCCCTCGGGCGGCCTGCCCAGCACCGTCGAGGAGATCAGCACGCGTCCGGCCGGCGCCCGGCTCGGGTCCACGCTGCTGAGCACAGCCGTGTGCGCGACCGGCCCGCCGCGGTCCGCGTCCAGCAGCAGCGAGGTGCCCGTGGCGAAGACCGGCGCGAGGTCGTCGGTGGTGTGGTGGAGCACCGTCACCGGGTGGAAGTCCGGGACCCGCAGGCCCGGAAGCAGCCGCGCCGCGGCGCGCGCGTCGGTCGCCAGCAGCACCGCCCGGCAGCGGATCTCCCCGTGCTCGGCGGTGGCCACCGAGGTCGTGGCCACCGAGGTGACCCGCACCCCGGTGTGCACGGTGCCGGGCGGCAGCGTACGGGCCAGCAGCTCCGGCAGGACGTCCGCGCCGCCCTCCGGCACGCACAGCCGGCCGCTCGCGAAGGCGCGCAGGGCCAGGTCGGCGCACCGGCTGGACGTGGTCAGCTCCGGGTCGCACAGCAGCGCGGCGAGCAGCGGGCGCAGAAAGCCCTCGACGGTGCGGGCCGGCACCCCACGGGCCGCGAGGGCCTGTGCGGCGGGCAGCTCGGGGCGGGCCAGCAGGCGCTCGACGGGCGTCGCGGCGAT
>NZ_JBSGDB010000406.1:0-7972 GCF_053602155.1 Streptomyces sp. NPDC004561 | reverse complement strand
GCCCCGGCCGGCTCGGCGACGGGCTCCTCGTCGAGGGCCGGGGCCTGCTCGATGATCGTGTGCGCGTTGGTGCCACTGACGCCGAAGGACGAGACGGCGGCGCGGCGGGGGTGGTCCGACCCGGGCCACCGGACGGCCTCGGTCAGCAGCCTGACGCCGCCCGCCGACCAGTCGACCTGAGCGGTCGGCTCGTCCACGTGCAGCGTCTGCGGCAGGACGCCGTTGCGGATGGCCATCACCATCTTGATCACACCGGCGACGCCGGAAGCCGCCTGCGTGTGACCGATGTTGGACTTGACGGATCCCAGCCACAGCGGCCGGTCCCCCGAGTGCTCCTGGCCGTAGGTGGCGAGGAGCGCCTCCGCCTCGATCGGGTCGCCCAGCGTCGTGCCCGTGCCGTGCGCCTCGACCGCGTCGACCTGGGAGGCGGTCAGGCGCGCGTTCTCCAGCGCCTGCCGGATCACGCGCTCCTGCGCCGGGCCGTTCGGGGCCGTGAGGCCGTTGGAGGCGCCGTCCTGGTTGACGGCGCTGCCGCGGATGACGGCGAGCACGTCGTGGCCGAGCCGGCGGGCGTCGGACAGCCGCTCCAGCAGGAGCACGCCGACGCCTTCCGACATGCCCGTGCCGTCGGCGGTGGAGGAGAACGCGCGGCAGCGGCCGTCGGGCGACAGGCCGCGCTGCGCGCTGAACGCGATGAAGGTGTTCGGGGTGGCCATCACGGTCACGCCGCCGGCGAGGGCGAGCGAGCACTCGCCGCGGCGCAGCGCCTGGGCGGCCAGGTGGAGCGCCACCAGCGAGGACGAGCAGGCCGTGTCGACGGTGACCGCCGGGCCTTCGAGACCGAGGGCGTAGGAGATGCGGCCGGACACCACGGCGGCGGTGTTCGCGGTGACGAGGTGGGCCTCGATGTCGCTGTCGCCCTGACGCTGGAGGTAGGCGTGGTCCTGGCCGTTGGTGCCGACGAACACGCCGGCCCGGGTGCCGCGTGCGGTGGCGGGGTCGACGCCCGCGCGTTCGAAGGCCTCCCAGGAGGTCTGCAGGAGCAGCCGCTGCTGCGGGTCCATGACCAGGGCCTCGCGGGGGGAGATCCCGAAGAACGCGGGGTCGAACTCGCCGGCGTCGTGGAGGAAGCCGCCTTCGCGGACGTAGGTGCGACCCGTCCGTCCCGGCTGGGGGTCGTAGATCGTGTCCAGGTCCCAGCCGCGGTCGGTGGGGAAGTCGGACACGCCGTCGCCGGCCGAGGCGACCAGCCGCCACAGGTCCTCGGGCGAGCCGACCCCGCCCGGGTAGCGGCAGGCCATTCCGACGATGGCGATGGGCTCGGTGTCCTTCGCCTCCAGCTCACCCAGCTGCCTGCGGGTGTGGCGCAGGTCCACCGTCACGCGCTTGAGGTAATCCCGGAGCTTGTCGTCGTTCGACATGTTTTACGTCCTCGGTAGCAGTGCGTGAGAAGAGTCAGAGCGACCCGAGCTCTTGGTCGATGAGGTCGAACATCTCGTCGTCGGTGGCGGCGTCGATCCGGTCGAGGTCGCGGTCGGTGCCGGGGCCGGCGTCGGCGGTGTTCGCCGCGGTGTCCTGGTGGGTGTCGGTCCACTTCCAGAGCAGCGCCTTGAGCCGGGCGGTGACCTTGTCCCGTACCGCGTCTTCCGGTGCGAGCGCGGCGAGCCGCGCCTCCAGCCGGTCCAGTTCGCCGAGCACGGCCGGGGCCTCGGCGGTGAGGTCGAGCACCAGCTCCTTGTGCAGGAGCCGGGCGACGGCCACGGGGTTGGGGTGGTCGAAGACGAGGGTGGGCTTGAGCCGGAGCCCGGTCGCGGCCTTGAGCCGGTTGCGGAGCTCCACGGCGGTCAGGGAGTCGAAGCCGATGTCCCGGAAGGCCGTGGTGGGCTCGATGCGGGCGGCGGTGGCGTGGCCGAGGGCGGCTGCCGCCTGATGGCGCACCAGGTCCAGCAGGGCCTTCTCCTGGTCGGCCTCCGGCATCCCGGCGAGGCGGCGGGCCAGGGCCGTGGTCCCGACGGCCGCGGCCTCGCCCGCCGCGGCGCCGGTGTCGCCCACGAGGCCGCGGAAGAGGGCGGGCAGCATGCCGGCGCGGGCCGTGGCGCGCAGTCCCGGAACGTCCAGCCGGACCGGCACGATCACCGGCCGGTCCACGGTGAGGGCGGCGTCGAACAGGGCCAGCCCCTCCGCCGGGGTGAACGGCACGACTCCGGCCCGCCCCATCCGGCTGCGGTCGGCGTCGGTGATCCGGTCGCCCATGCCGCCGTTGTCCGTCCACAGGCCCCACGCCAGCGAGGTGCCGGGCAGGCCCGCGGCACGGCGCTGCCGTGCCAGCCCGTCCAGGAAGGCGTTGGCGGCGGCGTAGCCGGCCGCGCCGGCGCTGCCCAGGACTCCGGCCAGGGAGGAGAAGAGCACGAACGCGGAGAGGTCCAGGTCCCGGGTCAGCTCGTGCAGGTGCAGCGCCCCGTCGGCCTTGGGCCGCAGCACGGTGTCCAGGCGCTCCGGGGTCAGGGTCGTGACCACGCCGTCGTCCAGGGCGGCCGCCGCGTGCACCACGGCCACCAGCGGGTGTTCGGCGGGGATTGAGGCCAGGAGGTCCGCGAGGGCGTCCCGGTCCGCGATGTCACAGGCGGCCACGTCGACGTGCGCCCCCAACTCGGCGAGGGCGGCGACGAGTTCGCCGACGCCCTCGGCCGCGGGGCCGCGGCGGCTGGCCAGCAGCAGCCTACGTGCGCCGCGTTCGGCGACGAGGTGCCGCGCGAGTGACAGTCCGAGGCCACCGGTCGCGCCGGTGAGCAGTACGGTCCCCTCGGGGTCCCATGGGTGACCGGTGGGCTCCTCGGGCGGGGTGATCCGGGCGAGTCGCGGCACGTACAGCCTGCCGTCGCGCACCGCGGCCTGCGGCTCGTCCAGAGCGGCGAGCGCCGCGGCCAGGGCGGGGTCGATGCCGCCGTCCGTGACCGAGTCGTCCGCGTCGAGGAGCAGGAGCCGGTCCGGGTGCTCGATCTGGGCAGACTTCACCAGGCCGGAGACCGCGACGTGCGCGAGGTCCAGGGCCGTGCCGTCCAGTTCGACGGCTCCGCGCGTCATCACCACGAGCCGCGCGTCGGAGAACCGCTCGTCGGCGACCCACTCCTGCACGGCCGACAGCACACCGGCCAGCAGCCCGCGCGTCGCCGCGGCGGTATCGCCCTCGCTCGGGGCGCAGGGCAGCAGGACGTGGGCAGGTGTGGCCGCATCGCCGTCGACCGCCTTGCGGAGCGCGTCGATGTCGGCGTGGGACCCAGCGTCGCCGAGAACCGCCCATTCAGCCTCGGGAGCGGGAGCCGCGGTGTGCTCGACCCAGTCGACCTCGAACATCCGGTCCTGGTGCGCCACGCGCGAAGCGAGCACCTGCTGCGAGGACATCGTCCGCGTCCGGACGGACGCGACCGAGGCGACGGGAGAGCCGTCGGCGTCGGAGAGTTCGACCGCCACCGCGTCGTCGCCGGCGGGCCGGATGCGTATGCGTACGGCGCCGCACCCCGGGGTGTGCACGGACGTGCCGCTCCAGGCGTAGGGCATGAGCAGCTCGCCGGGGTCTTCGGAGCGGTCCGGCACCAGCATGCCGAGGGCGGCGTCCAGCAGTACGGGGTGCAGGCCGTAGCGGTCCGCCAAGTCCCGCTCCGCGACGGGCAGTGCGGCCTCGGCGTACAGCTCGTCCCCGGCGCGCCAGGCGGCGCGCAGGCCCGGACGGCCCTCGGCGTCCAGGGGTTCGGCACCCGTCGGCGGCCAGATCATCGTGTCGAACTCCGGCGCCGGAGCGTTCCGGGTGAGTTCTCCGGTGGCGTGGCAGACCCACGGCTCGGCGCCGCCGTCGGCGGCAGGCCGGCTGAAGACGCGCACCGAGCGCCGGTCGGCGTCGTCGCCCGCACCGACCCGCACCTGGATGCGGACGGCGCCCTGTTCGGCCAGGACCAGCGGGGCGTCCACGTCCAACTGTTCCAGGTGCGCGAACCCGGTCTGCCGTCCCGCGGACAGGGCGAGGTCCACGAACGCGGCGACCGGGAGCACCGGCACGCCGCCGGCCGCGTGTTCCGCGATCCAGGGCGTGTCGGCCGGGGACAGCCGGCCGGTGAACAGCACGTCCCGTGCCCCGGCTGTCTCCACGACCGCGCCGAGCAGGGCGTGCCCTGAGGAGTCCAGACCCGCCGCGGAGACGTCGGGCGCGGTCGTGCCTTCGAGCCAGTAGCGCTCGCGCTGGAAGGCGTACGTGGGCAGGTCGACACGCCGGGCGCCGGGGAACAGGGCCCGCCAGTCCGGGGAGACGCCGTGCGCGTGCAGCTGTCCGAGGGCGAGGGTGAGCGCCTGCGGTTCGGGGCGGCCGGTCCGCAGGGCGGGCACGGTGACGACGTCCGTGTCCTCGTCGAGGCAGCCCTGGGCGAGGGCGCTCAGCACCCCCCCGGGGCCGATCTCCACGAAGGTGGTCACACCCAGCTCGTGCAGGGCGCGCACGCCGTCGGCGAACCGGACCGCCTCGCGCACGTGCCGGACCCAGTACTCCGGGGTGTACGACTCGGCCTGGCGGCCGGTGAGGTTCGAAACGACCGGAATCCGCGGCTCGTTGAAGACCAGCCCACTGACGGCCTGCGCGAACTCCTCCAGCATCGGGTCCATCAGCGGGGAGTGAAATGCGTGGCTGACCTTCAACCGGGAGGCTTTACGGCCCTGTTGAGTGAAGACCTCGGCGATCTCCAGCACGGCATCCTCGGCCCCGGAGATCACCACGGACTCCGGGCCGTTGACCGCCGCGACACCGACCTCGCCGGTCAGGTGTGGCAGCACCTCGTCCTCGGTCGCCTGCACAGCAACCATCGCCCCACCCGCAGGCAACGCCTGCATCAGCGCGGCCCGCGCCGACACCAACTTCGCCGCGTCCCCGAGCGACAACACGCCCGCCACATGCGCGGCCGCGATCTCACCCACCGAATGACCGGCCACGTAATCCGGCCGGACACCCCACGACTCCAACAGCCGGAACAACGCCACCTCGACGGCGAACAACGCCGGCTGCGTCGAACCCGTCTGATGAAGCGATTCCGCATCGACGTCGACCGGGGCGTCCAGCAGAGCGCCCACCTCGTCGTAGGCCGCTGCGAACACCGGGTACGCCGCGTGCAGCTCGCGCCCCATCCCCAGCCGTTGTGAGCCCTGGCCCGAGAACAGGAACCCGACCTTGCCCGGGTCGGCCGCGGCGCGCCCCGTCACGAGCTGTGCCGCGGGCTCGGCCGCCGCGAGGGCGGTCAGCCCCGCGCGCAGCTCGTCGCCGTCGGCGCCGACGACCGCCGCCCGGTGCTCCAGCGCCGAGCGGGTGGCCGCCAGCGAGAACCCCACGTCGGCCGGTGACGCGGCCGCGAGGTCCACGGACGACAGCAGTCGTCGTGCCTGCTCCCGCAGCGCCTCCCCGGTCTTCGCGGAGAGCACCCACGGCACGACCGTGGTCCGGGGCGGCATCAGCTCCTCGGCCGCACCCTTGCCATCAGTCGTGTCGTCGGCCGGGTCCTCCGGCTCCGGTGCGGACGCCTGCTCCAGGATGACGTGCGCGTTGGTGCCGCTGATCCCGAACGACGAGATCCCGGCCCGGCGAGGGTGGTCCGTATCCGGCCAGGCGACCGCCTCGGACAGCAGCTCGACCGAGCCGGCCGACCAGTCGACCCGCGGGGTCGGCCGGTCCACGTGGAGCGTCTTCGGCAGCACGCCGTGCCGCATCGCCAGCACCGTCTTCATCACGCCGGCGACGCCCGCCGCGGCCTGTGTGTGGCCGAGGTTGGACTTCAACGAGCCGAGCAGGAGCGGCCGTTCGCGCTCCTGTCCATAGGTCGCCAGCAGCGCCTGCGCCTCGATCGGGTCGCCGAGGCTGGTGCCCGTGCCGTGTGCCTCGACGGCGTCGACGTCCGCGGCGGACAGCCCGGCGCCGGCCAGCGCTTCGAGGATCACGCGCTGCTGCGAGGGGCCGTTGGGCGCGGTCAGGCCGTTGGACGCGCCGTCCTGGTTGACGGCGCTGCTCCGGACGACCGCGAGCACCTCGTGGCCGAGCCTGCGGGCGTCCCGCAGCCGCTCCACGAGCAGCAGCCCGGCGCCCTCGGACCAGGACGCGCCGTCCGCCGCCGCCGCGAAGGACTTGCAGCGGCCGTCGGGGGCGAGTCCGCGCTGGCGGCTGAACTCGACGAAGGCGCTCGGGCCCGCCATGACCGTGACGCCACCGGCGAGCGCCATGGAGCACTCGCCGTCGCGCAGCGCCCGCACGGCGAGGTGCAGGGCGACGAGCGAGGACGAGCAGGCGGTGTCGACGGTGACGGCGGGGCCCTCGAAGCCGAAGGTGTAGGCGATGCGCCCGGAGGCGACGCTGCCGGAGTTTCCGGTGCTCATCAGCCCCTCGACCCCTTCGGGGAGGACGCCGGGCGTGAAGCCGTAGTCGTGGTACATCAGGCCGGCGAAGACACCGGTGCGACTGCCCTTGAGGCCGGCGGGGTCGATGCCCGCGTGCTCGAAGGCCTCCCAGGCGGTCTCCAGCAGCAGCCGCTGCTGCGGGTCCATCGCCAGCGCCTCGCGCGGCGAGATACCGAAGAAGTCCGCGTCGAAGTCCGCCGCGTCGCGGAGGAAGCCGCCCTGGCGGGTGTACACCTTGCCGGGCCGCTCGGGGTCGGGGTCGTAGAGCGCGTCGACGTCCCAGCCGCGGTCCTCGGGGAACGGCGAGATCGCGTCGCCGCCCTCGGCCAGCAGCCGCCACAGCTCCTCGGGGGAGCCGACGCCGCCGGGGAACCGGCAGCTCATGCCCACAATGGCGATCGGCTCCTGGTCGCGTGCCTCCAGCTCGCGCACGCGCCGCCGGGCCTGCCGCAGGTCGGTGGTGGCCCGCTTGAGGTAGCCCCGGAGCTTGTCTTCGTTCGTCATCGGTGTTGCCCGCCCCTTTTGGCCTGCGCAGTTCAGGAGATGCCGAGTTCGTCGTCGAGGAGCTCGTACAGCTCCTCGTCGCTCGCCGAGCTGAGGTCGTCTTCGTCCTCGGCTCCGCCGGCGCCTCCCGCATCGGCCGGCTCGTTCCCGTTCCAGCGGGCGAGCAGCACCTGGAGACGCATGTTGATCCTGGTTCGGGTGACGTTGTCGACGCCGTCCGCTCCGGCGCCGTCGAGGGCGGCGGCGAGGCGGTCGAGCTCGTCGAAGACCGGCGCCGTCCCGGCCGTGCCGCCGGGGAGGTCCTTCAGCACCCGCTGCGCGAGCACGGCGGGCGTGGGGTGGTCGAAGACCAGCGTCGCGGGCAGCCGCAGACCGGTGGCCCTGTTCATCCGGTTGCGGAGCTCCACCGCGGTCAGCGAGTCGAAGCCCAGGTCGCCGAATGCCTGGTCGGGCTGGACGGCCTTGGCCGAGCCGTGTCCGAGGACGGCGGCGACCTCGGACCGGACGAGTTCCAGCACGGCCTCTTCGCGCTCGCTCTCGGGCAGGCCCGCGATCCGCTGCGCCAGCGGTACGGAGGCCGCCCGGTCGGCGCGCCGCGGCCGGCCGCCGACGAGCGCCCTGAGCAGCGGCGGCACCGGTGCGGTCGCGTTCCGCAGGGCGGCGAGGTCCAGCCGTGCCGCCACCACCGACGGCTCCCGCAGCGCGAGCGCGGCGTCGAGGAGTTCCAGGCCGTCCTCGTCGGACAGCGGGAGCACGCCGCCGCGGGCGAGCCGGGTCCGGCCGGCGCCGCCGAGGTCCTCGGTCATGGTGCCGGTGCGCTGCCACAGACCCCACGGCAGCGACACCGCGGGCAGCCCCTGGGCCCGGCGGCGCGCGGCGAAAGCGTCCAGGTAGGCGTTGGCCGCCGCGTAGTTGGCCTGACCGGGGGTGCCGAGCGTGCCCGCGAGCGAGGAGAAGAGGACGAACACCGCCTTGAGAGGGCGGCGTGCTAGGCCACTACACAACGGGGGCCCTAGCGATCCCGACATGATCAGGACCAGTACCC
>NZ_JBSGDB010000405.1:0-7986 GCF_053602155.1 Streptomyces sp. NPDC004561 | reverse complement strand
CGGAACCCGGAGGCGGCGGGCGCCGCGGAAGGTCAGGCGGTGGTTGCTGCCGGGGCGCAGGGCGGCGCCGGCACCGCGCAGGCCCGCGTGGACGCTGTCCAGGGTCAGCGGCCGGTCGCCGAAGGCGTTGGTGAACCGGACCCGGGGGGCGCTGCCGGCGACGCTGGTGTGCACGATCATCCGGTAGCCCTGGTCGGCGGCCCCCTCGCCCATGCGGTCGGCGCTCGCGCCCCAGGTGACCACGCCGGAGGGCCGGGTGACGTCGTGGGGCCGGGTGATGGCCGCCCGGGCGGGCCCGGACTGGCAGGCGACGGCCGTCAGCAGGACCGCGGCGACGCGGCAGCCGTGTCCGAACCGGCCGTTCACCGGGCGAGGTCCCGGAGTGTGACGGATCCGCCGGGCCGCATGCGGACCGTCCGGGACGTGCCTCCGTATCCCACTGAGGTCATGGTCCCGCCGGTGCCGCGGCTCCGCACCTCGGTGGGTTTCCCGTCCCGCCGGGCCGAGGTCGACGCGGAAGCCGCCGCGGGCCCAGGGACGGTGGGTCGTCTCGTCGAGGTTGTCCGGGGCCATGCACTCCTCCAGCCGGCCGGTCTTCGGGCTCACCACGGGCAGGTACAGCCGCTCGCGCAGGGCGCCGACGGTCGGCGAAGCCGGCGCCCCTGCCGAGTTCCCCGGCCGCCGTGCGGTAGTTGCCGATCAGAACCCACCCCGGTTCCCGAGCATAGGTGACGCCCTTGGCGCCGAGCGGGCCCTGTCGGGTGTGGGAGTCGGTGCCCTCGTAGTGCTCGAAGGGGCGGCTCAGCCCGCCGCGCCGCCGGGGGCCCGGGTGATGAAGGACTGGATCGCGGTGGCCGCGGCGCCGCGCGCCCACTGCTCGAAGGGGAGCGGGCGGGTCTGTACGTCGCACCGGACCGCGGAGCCGAAGGTGGCCTCGGTGAAGGCGCTCCGGATGTGCCCGGCGAGGTAGGCGGTGAGGCCCTCGCCGGAGATGATCACGCGCTCGGGCCCGAGCAGGTTGGCCACGGTGGCGATGCCCCGCCCGATGGCCTCCCCGGCCCGCGCGTACACCTCCCGTGCTCCGGGGACGCCCTGCTGGGCAAGGGCCGACGCGGCGCGGGCGTCCGCCACTTGCCGGCCCGTCACCTCGCGCATGCGGGCGACGATCGCGGCGTCCCCGGCGATCGCCTCGACACAGCCGCGGTTGCCGCAGGGGCACTCGGGGCCGGCGGGGTCGACGACGACGTGCCCGATCTCGCCCGCCACGCCGTGCGCGCCGGCGACCACGCGGCCGTGCACCACGAGCCCGCAGCCGATCCCCGCGCCGACGGTCACCACGGCGAAGTCGCTGAGCCCGGCCCCGGCGCCGAACCACTGCTCGGCGACGGTGAGCGCGCGCACGTCCTTGTCGACGGAGACCGGCAACCCGCAGGCGTCCGTCGCGAGTTCGGCGAGCGGCACGTCCCGCCAGGCCAGGAAGGGCGAGTGGCGCACGACGCCCTCTGCGCGGTCGACGTCACCGGATACGGCGATGCCGAGGCCGGCCACCGGAGCGCCCGACTCGACCGCCAGGGCGAGGAGTTGGTGGGCGAGGTCCGCAACGGCCTTCAGCACCGACCCCGTCGAGCGGTCCGGCAGGGGTGCGCGGCGGGCGGCCCGGACGCGGCAGCACAGGTCGGTCACCACGGCGATCAGTTCGTCGCCGGTCGCCTTCACCCCGATGAACAGGGCACGTTCACCGTTCACCCGGACCAGACTCGCGGGGCGGCCGGGGACGGGGCGGGCCTCCTCGTCGGCGCCCTCCACCAGGTATCCGGCCGCCAGCAGGGGGCGTACGGCCTTGGTCACGGCGGCCGGGGACAGGCCGGCCCGGCGGCCCGCGTCCAGGCGGGTCAGGGGGCCGTGCGAGAGGACGGTCGTGAACACCTGCGCGGCGGCGGGGGTGTGCGCCGGGAACCTCTCGGCGTGCGGGGTCGAGCGCATGGCCGGGAACCTAGGGTCGTTGTTTTCCGCTGTCGACAAAAGAAACAGGCACTGTTACGGGGGCAGTCGGGCCGCCCGCGCGGACGCGGACATGCGGATGCCCCGCGCGGGGCGGGGCATCCGGTGGTGCGGTGTGGCGCTGCCCTCCGTCAGTGACGGGGGGCCGGCGTGTTGGCGGCGGTGACGTTGACCGCGGCCCACGCCTTGTCGACCGTCTTGTACTCGGTGCTGTTCGCGCCGTACAGGTCCTTGGCCGCCTTCAGCGTCGCGACGCGCGCGTCGTGGAAGTCGGTGGTGGAGACCATGTAGCGGGTCAGCGCACGGTAGAAGATGGCGGTGGCCTTGGCGCGGCCGATGCCCCTGACCGTGGACTTGTCGTACGTCGGCGAGTCGTACGCGACGCCGTTGATCGTCTTCTTGCCACTGCCCTCCGCGAGGAGGTAGTAGGCGTGCGACGAGACACCGGAACCGGCGTGCACCTCGGTGTAGTAGGTGTCCGCCGACCAGTAGTCGATCGTGCCCTCGAGCTTGTCGAGCGACGGGTGGTCCAGGCGGCGCAGGAACTTCTGCGCGAGGCCCAGCTTCTCGCCGATCAGGTAGTCCGGGGTGTCCTTCTTGTTGTTCGCGAAGAACTCGACGTTGGAGCCGAAGATGTCCGCGATGGACTCGTTCAGCGCGCCCGGCTCGCCGTACTGGTTGCCGTCGGCGTCGACATAGGTCGGCTGCAGCTTGGCGGTCGCGTCCACCACGCCGTGGGTCAGCTCGTGACCGGTGACGTCGAGGACGACGAGCGGCTTCTTGAAGGTCTTGCCGTCGCCGTCGCCGTACAGCATGCAGTTGCAGGTCGGGTCCCAGAAGGCGTTGGCGACCTTGTTGCCCCAGTGGACCAGACCGTGGGCGGCCTTGCCGTTGTTGGCGATGCCCTTGCGGTTGAAGGTCTTCTTGTAGAAGTCCAGGGTCTCGGTGATGCCGTACTGGGCGTCGGCGGCGGCGCTGGCGCGGTTGGCGGTCGTGCCGTTGCCCCACACGTTGGTGGTGCCGGTGAACTTCGTGCCGGCGCCGAAGCTCTCCGTGTACTTGCCCTTGGCGTCCCGCGTCTCGGTGCCGTACCGGCTCGGGTCCGCGAGCTGGTAGTGGCCGCGCGAGGTCTGCGTCGTGGTGAGGCCGACGCTGCCGACGAAGAGGGTCTTGCCGGTGCCCTTCGCGGCCGACGGGTAGCCCGTGGCGCCGGAGACGCCCGAGCCGAGCAGGCCGGCGGCCGGGGTGGCGGCGGTGTCGGTGGCGGGGTCGGCCGTCTCGCCGCGCTGGTGCAGGGCGTCGAGCAGCTTCGGCGACAGGAACTCGTCGCTGTCGGGGGTGTTGCTGCGCACCTTGCCGGTGACGGCGTCGATGACGACGGTGTTCGTGCCGCTCTGGTCGGTCACGGTCACCTGGTAGGCGAGCGCGGAGGCGCCGCCGCGGGCGTCGACGACGAGCTGGGCGCTGCCCGCGTCGCCCTTGGCGACCTGGGCGGCCTTGGCGGCGGCCTGGTCCGCGGTCAGCTTGGCGCGGGTGGCGGCCGGCTTGACGGCGCGGTCGGCCGCGCTGGTCACGCCGGTGTAGGCGAGCTTGTGGTCGAGGTGGACCACGAGGTCACCGCCGAGCACGGGCATGCCGTTGTGGGTGCGGACGAAACGGACGTGCCGGGCGCCCTCGGGGTCCAGCATGACGTCCTGGGCGTGGAGTTCGTCGCCCTGGGAGACCCCGCTCGCCGAGGCGTGGGCGAAGGCCGCGGTGCGCGCCGCCCCCACCACCGCGTCGGCGTTCGTGGCGGAGGACGCGGCGGACCGCTCCGCCCCCGTCGTGGAAGGTCCCGCGAAGGCCGTGCCGGCCAGGCCCGTGGCAGCCGTCGCCACCGCGGCGGCGATCGCCACGGAGCGTATGTGCGGTCTACGCAATCTGATCAGGGTTCCTTCGTTCGAAGGCGGTGGGTCGTCAACCGCCCTGAGGCATGGCGTTGTTGGACGCCACGGGGGCTGGTCGGGCCCCGAGAAGTAACCCTTACGGATCAGTCATGTGCACGTAAAGACGGAATGATCTATTTCGCGAAGTTCTATGGCAATCCTTTGCAAATGAGCGCCAGAGAGTGATCGCTGTATGACCAACTGTGTGTCGGCTGTGGAGACGCCGCTCCCATCCCCTAGGTTCCCAGGCCGGAATGTGACTGATATCGCATCAGCAGTCGTATCGATGGGAGTGGGTGCCCGATGGTCTCAGCCAGGGTGAGCAGGGGTGCGGTCCTGGGAGCGGTGGCGCTGTCGCTGCTCGCGGTCCCCGCGCGGGCCGCGACCGGGGCGCCGAAGTCCCCGGCGGCAGCGGAGCTTCCGGCCCCCGACCCCTCGGGCGTGGCCGCGGTGCTGCGGTCGGCGGTGGCCCAGGGCGCCCCGGGGGCGCTGGCCCGGATCGACGACCGGGGCAGCGCGTACCGGTTCACCAGCGGACTCGCCGACCGGAGCGCCCGACGGGCCATCGCCTCCGAGGACCGGTTCCGCGTCGGCAGCGTCACCAAGAGCTTCTCGGCCGTCGTCCTGCTGCAACTCGCCGACGAGCACCGGCTGGCGCTCGACTCCCCGGTCAACCGCTATCTGCCCGGGCTGCTGCCCGACGACCGGATCACGGTCCGCCAGGTGCTGAGCCACCGCAGCGGCCTGTACGACTACACCGACGACCTGTTCGCCGACAGCGTGGCCGGCTTCGAGGCCGTGCGGAACAAGGTCTTCACCTACCGCCAGCTGGTCGCGCTCTCCCTGAAGAAGCCGCGCACCAACGAGCCCGGTGCCGCCTACTCGTACTCGAACACCAACTTCGTCGTCGCCGGCATGCTCATCGAGAAGCTCACGGGCCACTCGGTGAGGACCGAGTACGAGAACCGCATCTTCAAGCCGCTGAAGCTGCGCGACACGTTCTACGTCCACCCCGACACCCGGATCCCGGGCCCCTACGCCCGCGGCTACCTCACCCCCGACAAGGCGGGCGACCCGCTGGTCGACGCGACGGAACAGACCGTGTCGTGGGCGCAGAGCGCGGGCGCCATCATCTCCAGCACGCGCGACCTGGACGTGTTCTTCGGCGCGCTGACCGGCGGCAGGCTGCTGTCCACCGCGCGGCTCGGCGAGATGGAGCAGTGGACGCCGGTGAACGCCACGACGGCGTACGGGCTCGGGCTGCGGCGCCGCGACCTGTCCTGCGGGGTGTCGGTGTACGGCCACACCGGCGCGGTTCAGGGCTACTACACGTACGCGTTCGCCTCGCAGGACGGAAGCCGGAGCCTGACGGCCGTCGCCACGACGTCGAACAACGGCACGGTGCTCAACACGTTGGCGGGGACCCTGGAGTCGGCGTTCTGCGGCAAGAAGGCGAAGGCTCCGCGAGGTCCGGCGGTAGCGGAGCGGAACGAGGACGCGGGCACCACGGACAAGGGGTAGGAGGCGGTACGCGTTCCCGCGCCCCTTCGCGTCACGGCCGGCGGCAACCCCGCCTCAGCCGCCAGGCGGAGAACCGGAGGGAACGAGGACCTGGCTGCCACAGCCCTGGGGCAGGCGGACGCGCGCCACAGCCGGGACCGCGCTCCCGAGCCCCTTTCGCGTCCCGGTCGGCGGCAACCCTTGGCAGCCGCCGGGCGATGCACCGGACGGAACAAGGGCCTGGCTGCCACAGCCGGGAACGCACTCCCCGCCCCTTTGCATCGTGGCCGGCGGGAACCCCTCCGCGGCCGCCGGGCGTTGTACCGGGCGTGACGAGTGAGCTGGTTCCCGGGGGCAATCTGCCTCTTCCTCCCGGCGCGCTCCGGCTGCGGGTCTCCGGTCCCTTCGACGTGTCCGCGCTCGTCACGGGCGCGGACGGGAAGGTCGGCGGGGACGGCGACCTCGTGTTCTACAACCAGCCGGACGCGCCCGGTGTCGGGCTGCGCGGCGACGGCCTGGACGTCGATCCCGGGCGGCTGCGCGCCGGTGCCTGCCGGGTCATGGTCGCGGTGAGCGCGGCCGAGCCCGGCACACCGCTCGGCCGGCTGCCCGCGCCGCGCCTCGAGGTCGCCGACCGCGCGGGCCGCACGGTGGCCCGGTTCGCGCCGCCGCGCCTCGGCGACGAGACCGTACTGCTGCTCGCCGAGCTGTATCTGCGCCCCGGCACCGGCTGGAAGCTGCGGGCCGTCGGGCAGGGGTACGCCGACGGGCTGGCCGGGCTCGCCCGGGACTTCGGGGTGGACGTCACGGACGACGGCGAGGAGACGGCGGCGGCCCCTTCCGCGCCGGACGCCCGCGACGGCTTCCTGACCAGGGTCAACTCCGCCCGCGCCCGCGCCGGCTGCCCGCCCGTCACCCTGGACCCTCGGCTCCTCGCCGCCGCGGAGGCACACGCGAGGGCCATGGCCGGGGCGGGGCGCCTTGGTGCCGAGGGGCGGGACGGGGTCTCGGTGCACCAGCGCATCACGGCCGCCGGGTACGCCTACCTCGGCGTCGGCGAGCACCTGGTCTCCGGCCCGCGCACCCCGGCGGAGTTCGCGGAGTACTGCCTCGAATCGGCGAAAGCCCGCCGCACCCTGCTCGATCCGGCCTTCCGGCACACGGCACTCGCCCGTGCCGACGCGGGCGACCGCTACTGGACCGCGCTGTGGGCGAGTCCGCTCACCCCGGCGGGGCTGTCGCGCACGACGGCCGAGGTCGCCGCCCTGACCAATGCCGAGCGCGGTCGGGCCGGTCTCCCCCCGCTGGCGGTGGACGCGCCGCTGACGGCCGCCGCGCAGGCGCACTGTGCGGACATGGTGGCCCGCGACTTCTACGCGCACACCTCCCCCGACGGCGCCGAGCCCTGGGACCGGGCCGCCGCCGCGGGCTCCGCGAGGCGCACGATCGGCGAGAACATCGCCTGCGGGCAGCGCTCCCCCGCCGCGGTCGTGACCGGCTGGATGAACAGCCCGGGGCACCGGGCCAACATCCTCGCGCGGGAGTTCACCCACATCGGCGTCGGCTTCACGGGCGGCGGCCGGGCGGGCACGTACTGGGCGCAGTTGTTCGGCGGCTGAACGAGAACGTTCCGCGATCTTGGCGGAACCGGGGAGTCCGGGACACGATGCCCCGTATGAAGGGTGATCTCTTTTCCGGTGAGCACGTGGTGCGGCCGGCCATGGAGCCGGGCATGTCCGTCGAGAACGCCAAGTGCCTCAGGTACGTGGTGGACGGCGAGATGTACGCCCGTCAGGGCGCGATGGTCGCGTTCCGCGGCAGCCTGGGGTTCGAGCGCAAGGGTCAGGGCGTCGGCGGGATGCTGAAGCGCGCGGTCACCGGGGAGGGACTGCCGCTGATGACGGTGCGGGGACAGGGCGAGGCGTGGTTCGCGCACGAGGCGCAGAACTGCTTCGTCGTCGAGGTCGAGCCCGGCGACCGGTTCACCGTGAACGGCCGCAACGTGCTGTGTTTCGACGCCTCGTTGTCGTACGAGATCAAAACGGTGAAGGGCTCGGGCATCGCCGGCGGCGGCCTGTTCAACAGCGTGTTCAGCGGCCACGGCCGGCTCGGTCTGGTCTGCGAGGGCAACCCGCTGGTCATACCGGTGTCCGCGCAGACGCCGGTGTACGTCGACACGGACGCGGTGGTCGGCTGGACCGAGCGGCTGCAGACCTCGCTGCACCGCTCCCAGTCCATCGGCTCGATGCTGCGCGGCGGCTCCGGGGAGGCCGTGCAGCTCATGCTCCAGGGCGAGGGGTTCGTCGTGGTGCGGCCGAGCGAGCTGACACCGCAGAGGCCGCAGCAGCACTGAACCTTCACAAGTGACCCGATCGGCGCGGGCAACCCCCGTCGCCGCGCCCGCGTCTTGATCGTCAACAGACCGACGAGCCCTGGGGTCACTGGCCTGGCTGCTCGTTGTGGTTCTGGCACAGGTCGGGGTTCACGGTGCTGACCGGCGACGAGGCCTCCTATCTGACCCATGAGAAGGCCCTGGACCGCGACGCCCTCAGGCACAACC
>NZ_JBSGDB010000404.1:0-7998 GCF_053602155.1 Streptomyces sp. NPDC004561 | reverse complement strand
CGCCGGGGCGGGCCGCCCCCCCCCCCCGCCGCCCCCCGCGGGTGAGCCGGCCGCGTCCCAGGCCGTAGCACCCCCGCCGCCGGGCCCGGTCCCGCTCACGGGACACCGGGCCGCACCGGGTGGGGGAGGGGCACCGGCAGGTGCGGCCTCCTGGAGACGGGGGAGGGCGGCCGGGTCCGCGTGCCGGTGGCACGTGGACGCCCCGGGCGCCGGGTCTTGGGTGAGGGCCGGTGGTGGTGTGGGCTGTGTAGCCCTCCGGGCGGTGGCAGGCGGGTTGCCGAGCACCTCTGGCACGTTTGACCCCGCACCGGCCTTGAGGGCCGATGCCCCTCCCGGCGGGACGCGGTCGAAGATCGCATCCAGGGCCCTGGGAGGTTCGCCGTCTGGCGTCGGGCAGCGCCCGCCCCGCCCTCGTCCGCGGTGGTCTTGTGGTGGTTGTGGGGATGGCGGCGGAGGCAATCACAGCGGGGCGGGAGCGCTACTACCGGCTGGGCATCGCCCTCGGCGACGGTGCCCAGAGCCTCGAGCTGACGGGGTCCTCCAGCGCGCCGGGAGTGCCGCCCGGCATGTGGCACGGGCAGGCCGCGGCTGCTCTGGCTGTCCGGCACCGTCAGCGAGGCGCAGATGAAGGCGCTGTTCGGGCTCGGCGTGCATCCCGACGCCGAGGAGATCGTCGCCCGGCACCTGAGCGAGGGCGGGGTTGCCGCGCTCGGCGAGACGCGATGCGGTTCCACCGGCCGTTCCGAGCCGACGAGTGGCTGCTGTACGACCAGAAGTCCCCGTCGGCATACGGCGGCCGCGGCCTCGGTCAGGCCCGCATCTACACGCACTGGCGCCTGGCCATCTCGGTCATCCAGGAAGGCATGGTACGGGTTCCGCGGGAACACTGAGGGACATGGCGAAAGCTCTGCACCCGGACCAGCGGGACACCGGCGTCGGAAGTACCCTCACGGTCGTCGTCGCCGCCCTCGCCAACCTCGGCATCGCGATGGCCAAGGTGGCGGCCGGCCTCATCAGCGGCTCTAGCGCCATGCTCTCCGAGGCCGCGCACTCGGTCGCCGACACGGTCACCGAGGTGTTGCTGCTGACGGCGCTCAAGCGCAGCCGGAAACCCCCCGACGAGGACCATCCCCTCGGATACGGCCCCGAACGCTACGTCTGGGCGCTGCTCGCCGCAGTCGCCACCTTCGTCGGCGGCGCGGCCTTCTCCCTCTACGACGGCATCCACACCCTGACGAGGGGCGAGACGCTCGGTGACCCGCGGGTGTCGTACATCGTCCTCGCGGTCGCCTTCGTGCTGGAGGGCTTCTCGCTGCGGACCGGGGTGCGCCAGGCGCGCGGTGACGCGGACCGCCGCGGGATGCCCTTCCGGCTCTATCTGCGGCACACGCCCGACACCGCCGTGAAGGCGGTGGTTCTGGAGGACTCGGCCGCGCTGATCGGCCTGGTGCTGGCGGCGGGCGGCCTGCTGGGCGGGCAGCTCACGGGATCCGGGGTCTGGGACGGCATCGCCTCCCTGTCCATCGGCGTGCTGCTGCTGTACGTCGCCTGGGTGCTCGGCCGGTCGAACGTGGAGCTTCTCATCGGGCGGCCGCTGCCCCGCCCGGTGCGGGAGCGGATCCGGGCGGAACTCCTGCAGGTGGAGCACATCGAGGCGGTACTGGAGCTGACGACGCTGGTGCAGGCGCCGGGGGAGGCCCTGGTGGCGGCCAAGGTCGACTTCCGTGACCTGTCGACCGCCGCCGAGGTCGAGTGGGCCTGCGAGCGGGCCGAGCAGCGACTGCACGAGGCGTTCCCGGCGGTGTGCCGGGTGTATCTGGACCCGACGCCTGGGCATGCGCAGCGGCGCTCCGAGGGCCTGAACCCCGGTTCGTGAAAACGGCTTGTAAGCGCGAGGCGCGCACGGTGGGATGAGGCCGTGACAGTCATCGCGGAGCCGTGGAACTGGCGGGGCGGCCGGATTCGGGACGCCTTCCTGGACGCCCTGCGGACGGTCGCCGACCTCGCGGCCGAACCCGGCGTCGCCGCCGCGTGGAACGAGCCCGGCGTGCTCAAGGACTTCAGCGTGCGAGGGCTGGTCGGGCACATGTTCTGGCAGGAGCTCGCGCTGCCCGGGATGGGACGTCCTCGGACACACCGCTGATGTGGCCCTTCTCCAGCCGCGTGTACCACTCGGTGCTGACCCCGGCCAGCACGGCGACCTCCTCGCGCCGCAGCCCGGGGACGCGGCGGCGGCTGCCGCTGGGCAGCCCGGCCTGCTTTCGCACGCCGCTCCGCAACCGGGACCCGGCAGGCCGGCCGTCGCGCCGTGACGTCGGCAGGGCGTCCGTCGTTGTCCTGGCTGGTGCCGCCCCCCTGCTGCGCTGTGACGGTGCCCGGCCGAGTGCTGCCTCAGCCCACGACTGACGCGGACAGGTAGGCCCTGACGCGCCGCTTCACTCACAGCGCCCCGCGTGTGGCCACGCCACCCAGCAGGCGCCGGATCGTGGGACCGGCCATAAGGACGGCACGGCCATGACCTCCACCCACCCGCGCAAAGCGGCCACAGCGGCGCAGCGAGATCCGGGAGCGGACCGCAGCCGTCCGAGCCTACGGACTCCGCCGCTCCCACCCCGGACGCGGCGGCACGTCAGGCCGGGAGCGGATCGTGAGCAGACAGGACCGCGTGGATGCGGTTGACCGCGAGATGGGGGCACGTCTGCTGCCCGGTCCCGTGGTGCGGGCGCTAAGCCGCTGGTGGGAGGTGAACGCGTCGGCCTATGCGGACGGGAAACCCGGCGCGCACACGGTCCGGTACACACCCGGCCGGTGGGCGCAGATCTCTCCGTGGCCCTCAGCGTTGGCGCCCGCCGGTATCGGCGGTGATGCCACGGTCAGTCGGGCGGAGGTGGCCTCGGCTGTTGCGACCGGTAGGTCGCGCCACGAGACGGAGCGTCCACGATCGCGGACAGCTTCACTGCGAGGTTGTCCGATCCGGTAGCGTTGAGGCAATCCGGTCGGTGGACTCGCGGCTGGGGCAATCAGTAGGAAACCGGCGGCAGGTGCGGCTGGGGGACATCGGCAGAGGAACCAGACGATGGCCACGGTCTACCGCGTGGTGACCACGAACGACGAAGGCCGGGAGCAGAGCGCTCGGTACTTTGATGTGGACGGTCGGGAGATCGATGATCCCCACCTGTCCATGGGGCTTATCCCTTTCCCACAACGGCAGCCTGTGGATCGGCCCGTAAGTCCGGAGCCGGAGCAGGTATCACCCGTTCCCGGGACCGTCGTGTTCGACCCGGTGTGGTGGGAGGATCTGAGGGGGTGCACGGCTGTGTTCCTGCCGGGCGATCCCCCGCGCTCCGGACGGATCGCTTTCCACGCCCAGGGTGGGCGGCTGCCGGCCGATGCTCCTACCGAAGAGCTCCTAGTGGTCCTGCCACACGGTCGCGCCGGGCGGCGACGGGCCGTTCCAGTAGTAGTGCGCCCGCTCACTGACGTTCTGCCGTTGCTGCTCGACGAGCCGCCGGAGCGGCTTACCGCGACAGGTGCCGCATGGCGCCACGCGGCCCTCTACGCGCTGCACATGGCCGGCCGAGGGTTGTTGCTGCCCGGGCTGAGTGCCGGCGGGTACGACGCTTGGAGGCTGGGGCCGTTCTCGCAAGAGGACGCCGGCTGGGTACGGGCATTGGCCGGATCCCTTGACCCCGCCGCGTACGCGACTCCGTTGCAGCAGACCGGGCGTGGACGTATTCCGCTGCTTCTGCCACATCCGTACGACCGGCTGCGTCTGTTCCTGGACTCGGTGGCCGACTTGCTGCCGCGCACGCCCGCCGCTGCCGCCGCTGCAGGGCAGGCCGCTTTCGCCGGTCGGGACCCCAGGCATCTGCCGGGGCTGTGGGGCTGGGCCGCCAAGGTCGCCGACGGCCGGGACGCCGGCGTCCAGCTCTCCCTCCGGCTTGAACTGCCGGACACGACGGAGGCGGACTTCGACAGCGCCGACAACAGCACGGGCGCGGGCGCTACGGACCGCCTCGGAGCAACGGTGCGGTGTGTGCCCCAGGTGCGCTCGCTGGCGGATCCGTTGCTGCTCGCAGACCTGGCCGAGGTGCGATGCGGGAGCGTGGACGGATTCGGTCCTCGTGACCGTGCGTGGGTCGATGCGACGCTGCGTGCGGCCGCCGAGGTCTGGCCCGCACTCGCCGGACTGCTGGAACCGGCCGGGCCGGACGCACTGGACGTGGACGACGACGCCTTTCTCGCCCTGCTGGACGACGGCATCGCTGTCCTGGCACAGGTGGGTGTGGCGGTGCACCTGCCGAAGGACCTGGTCCGGGACCTCGTCGTACAGGCAGTCGTCGAGCCCGGGAGTGGTTCGCCGGACGAAGAACTGGAGGGATCGGGCTTCTTCACACCCGACGCGCTGCTCTCCTTCCGCTGGGAGTTGGCGGTGGGTGACCGCACTCTCACCCCTGCGGAGCTCGACCGGCTGGCACAGGCCGGGCGCCCGCTGGTGCGGCTGCGGGACCAGTGGGTCGTCGTCGACGAGTCGCTGGCACGCAAGGCCCGGATTCGGTCACGCGAACTGGGCGCCCTTGAGGCACTGACGGCCGTCCTCACGGGCGAGGTGGCGGGCGACGACGGATCCGTCACCCCGGTGCGGCCGAACGGATGGCTTGCCTCCCTCCACGAGCGGCTGACCGCACCGGAGCATGCTGCGGATGCCGAACTGCTGCCTCCCGCCGGGCTGGAGGCCACCCTGCGCGGGTACCAGCTGCGTGGCCTGGCCTGGCTGGACCGGCTCACCCGTCTCGGCCTGGGTGCTTGCCTCGCGGACGACATGGGGCTCGGCAAGACCATCACCACCATCGCCCTCCACCTGCGCCGACAGCAGGATCCGAAAACGGCCTGCGGCCAGACCCTGGTGATATGTCCCGCCTCGCTGCTCGGCAATTGGGGGCGGGAGATCGACAGGTTCGCGCCCGGCACGCCCTGGCGCCGCCATCACGGACCCGCACGGGACCTCGGTGACTTCCGGCCCGGGGAGATCGTCCTCACGACCTACGGCACACTCCGCCGTGACCTGTCCGACCTCTGCGAGGCCGGACCGTGGGGACTCGTGGTCGCTGACGAGGCGCAGCACGCCAAGAATCCCGCCTCGGTCACTGCCAAGGCCATGCGCGCCCTCCCTGCCCAGGCTCGGGTGGCGCTCTCCGGTACACCGGTGGAGAACAACCTCACCGAACTCTGGTCGCTCCTGGACTGGGCCACGCCCGGCCTGCTCGGCCCGCTGACCGCCTTCCGGGACCGCTACGGCCGGGCCGCCGAACGCGCCGCCCGCGGCAGCGAGGCCGAGGCTGACGCGGCGGCCGCCGGACGGCTCGGCCGCCTCATCCGCCCCTTCGTGCTGCGCCGCCACAAGTCCGACCCGGGCATCGCCCCCGAGCTGCCGCCCAAGACCGAGACCGACCACCCAGTCCGGCTGACCCGGGAACAGACGGTGCTGTACGAGGCACATGTACGGGAGTCGATGGACGAGATCCGCAACGCACAGGGCATCACCCGGCACGCCCTGGTCCTCAAACTCCTCACTGCCCTCAAGCAGATCTGCAACCATCCCGGCCACTACCTGAAGGAGGACACGGCGGCCCGCCTCACCGGACGCAGCGGCAAACTCGAACTCCTCGACGAACTGATCGACGTCCTCCTGGCCGAGAACGCGTCCGTGCTGGTCTTCACCCAGTACACGCGGATGGCGCGGATGCTGGAGGCGCATCTGGCCCGCCGCAGCGTGCGGACGCTCCTGCTGCACGGCGGCACACCGGTGCCCCGCCGCGAGGAGATGGTCGACGCCTTCCAGAGGGGCGAGGTCCCAGTGTTCCTGCTCTCTCTGAAAGCAGCCGGCACCGGCCTCAACCTCACCCGGGCGTCCCACGTCGTCCACTACGACCGCTGGTGGAACCCCGCCGTCGAGGACCAGGCCACCGACCGCGCCCACCGTATCGGCCAGACCCAGCCGGTCCAGGTCCACCGGCTGATCACCGAAGGCACCGTCGAGGAACGCATCGCACAGCTCATCTCGTCCAAACGCGACCTGGCGGACTCGGTCCTCGGCGGAAACCGGGGAGAGGCCGCGATCAGCGACCTCACCGACGACGAACTCGCCGACCTGGTCGCCCTGCACACCACCACCGACCGGAGCAGCCGATGAGCCGCAACGGCACAGGGAAGCGCCCCGTTGATCTGGTCCTCCCGAAGCCTCCGCCGGTACCGGGACAGCGGAAGCTGGCGGACGGGCCGTGGGGCATCCTGTGGATCGCCGCCCTGGAGAGTCCCCGCAGACGGGACTCCGGGCACGCGGCAAGGCTCGATCGTGCCCGAACCTACGTCCGGCGCGGGGCGGTCGGAGACATCACCGTACGCGCGGGCGAACTATCCGCCCGGGTCACCGGCAGCGGCCGCCGCCCGTACAAGGTCACGCTGCGCGTTCCCCAACTGCCCGAGGCGGAGGCGGACCGGCTGCTCGAGGCATGGGCGGACGACGTCGACGCCGCCGCCGAACTGTCCCGCGGAGAGCTCGGTGAGGCAACCGCGCGTATCGCCGTCGCCGAAGACATCGCCCTGGTACCCGGGCCCGGCCTCACCGACTACGAATGCACTTGCCCCGACTGGGGCTTCCCCTGCAAACACGCCGCCGCGGTCTCCTACCAGTACGCCCGCGCCACCGACGCCCGCCCCGATGCCCTCCTGCTGCTCCGCGGCCACCACTTGGACTTCGTCCGTGAGGAAGCAGCGCTCCGGTGCGCCGAACGCGAGGCCGCCGCTGCCGAACAAGCAGCCGAGGAAGCGGAACTGACCAGGACGGGCGCGGCTCGCGGAGTCCCGGCCGGCGAGGCGTTCGCGCGGGCCAGACAGGAAGGCGGACTGCCTCCCCTGCCGGAGCTTCCCGCCCCGGCGACCGGGCCCGTCACCGTCGGCCCGTTCCCGGATCCGGGCCACGAGGACAGCCTTGTCGCCCCCAACCGGCTGCGCACGCTGGCCGACGACGCCGCCCACCGTGCCGCCGACGCCTACAGCCACGCGGTCGCCACCGGAGCCGCCCCCGCCGCCCGGCTGTGGCTCGACACCGACCCCTGGCTGGACACCGTCCGGCGCGCGGCACGAGCGGACGACGACCCTCGCGTCGTCGGCCGCCTGCTGAACAGTTCAGACCAGGCGCGCGCCCGGCTCGCGCGGGCAAGCGTGGCGTGGAAGCACGGGGGCCGACCCGCACTGGCCGTCCTCGACGGAGGCCAGGTGCCACCGCGTGCCGCGGAGAGCATGGCACGCGAACAACTCCTGACCCGGCCGCTTCCCGGCCTGCCCGGCCCTCCCCTACTGCGCCGCACCGGCGGCCGCCTTCAACTGGTCGGTCACAATGTCGAGTTGCGGTACGGACCAGACGGTCACTGGTACCCGTTCCGCAAGCAGTCCGGCCAGTGGTGGCCGGCCGGATCTCCCTCCCAGGACGCCGTCGAGGCTGTACGGCCAGTCCTGCCGGGGGACTGACGCTTCTCCTGGCGATGGCCGCCGCACTGCTGCGGAACGTGCCCGGCACCCATTTGTCGCAACAGGACCAACCAGCCCCGTCCGCACCTGCGGGCGGGGCCTTCGCATGCCGCCGTAGGACCGGACCGCATCGCCCTGACCTGGGGGAAGGAACCGGGCGCGGGCCAGTTCCTCGACGTTGAAGGCGATGCGTCGCAGGTCGCCGCGACCTTGGGCAGGCGGATAGGCACGCCACACGGGCCGGGGAAGTCGCCCGTGGACGGTGGCACCGTCGATGTCCTCGCCAGGGAAGAGGAATTGGGCGCCGCTGGTGTACTCGGCCCATTCGAGTCGGAGGTTCATGGGCGGGGTGCTCCTTCGGTGAGGGGGCCGCATTTCGGTGGCGTCACCGTCGGGGCACGGCGGGTAAGCAGGGCAAGAGCGGCTGTTTGTGGATGTCTAGGCGCGGGGGCGGGCATGAAGCGGCCC
>NZ_JBSGDB010000403.1:0-8036 GCF_053602155.1 Streptomyces sp. NPDC004561 | reverse complement strand
ATCGTCGGTTCCTCGGCTACCAGCCGGGAAAGGCCCTGGGAGAGCTTGTCCTCGTCGGCCTTGCTGTGCGCCTGGATGGCGAGCGGCAGCAGCGGCCGAACGGCCGGACCGGCTGAGCGTGGTGCTGATCGACGGCCGGGACGGCGTCGGCGCGGGCGCGGCGCGCGGCGAGGGGCTGCGCGTCTGCACGGACATCCCGCATGTCACCACCCATCTCATCGCCAACGACCCCGTGCGGATGCGGGAGTTCGCCCAGTCGCTGACGGCCGAGCTGAAGCGCCGGGCGGAGCTGCTGGGGCGGACCGACTTCGCGCAGTGGCACGCGGGGCGTGAGGTGTCCGGCCGGATCGTCGCCCAGCGCGCCCCGGCCGGCACGGGGGACATAGAGGCGCCGCCCAGCTCCACCCTGCGGCTGCGGCCGGGCGCGGCGGCCCGGCAGCGCGCCGAGGCGGCGCCGCCGTTGCCCCGGCTCGTGGTGGTCGTCGACGACCTGGACGCGCTGGTCTCCCCCGCCCTCGGTTCGCCGGGCCGGCCCGCCGCCGGGTCGGTGATGCGGGCGCTGGAGGCGGTGGCCCGGGAGGGTGAGCGGCTCGGGGTGCACCTGGTGGCGGCGACCGCGGCCGGGGGCCGTACCGCGGAGACCGAACCGGTGCGCCGGGCCGGGCTCAGGGTCACGCTGGAGCCGGCCAGCCCCGGACCGGACGAACCGGCGCCGGGGCGGGGGCGGTTGGCGTGTGCGGACGGGCGGTCCGTCGGTTTCCAGGGCGGCCGGGTGACGGGCCGTATCCCGCGGACGGCGACCCAGCGGCCCACGGTCGTACCGCTGGACTGGCAGCGCATGGGCGATCCCCCGGCCCGCCGGCCCGTCCGGGAACTGGGCAACGGCCCCACGGACCTCGCCCTGCTGGCGAGCGCGGTGGAGCGGGCCGCGCGGGAGGTCGCGGCGGCTCAGGTGCCGTCCCTGCTGTAACCGGACTCCGGCGGTCCACGGGGATACGCGCGCATACACGGACGGTCACGAGCGGGTCACGATGAGCCGCCGGACGGCGCAGGCGCTCTTGCCGGTCCTGAGCAGCCCGGCGTACACCGGAGCGCACGGGACACTCTTCTGATGTTCAACGACGTTCAACGGAGAACGACGAACGGGGAAGTGATGCGCAGTAAGAGCAGCACCATCCGGACAAACAGGGCCGTCACCACACTCGCCGCACTGCTCGCGGGAGCCATGGCGCTCACCGCCTGCTCCGGCGGCAAGGACAAGAAGAGCAACGGGGACAGCGGCGGCAGCCCCACCGCGAGCGGATCCACCGTCTCGCTGCCGAAACTGAACGGCGCGAATCTGGAGATCGCCGCCGTCTGGACCGGCCAGGAGCAGACGAACTTCAAGAAGGTCCTCGCGGAGTTCGAGAAGCGAACCGGCGCGAAGGTCACCTTCGTGCCGGCCCAGGACCCGATCGTCAACTTCCTCGGTTCGAAGATCGCGGGCGGCCAGCCGCCGGACGTGGCGATGCTGCCGCAGCCGGGCGCCATCAAGCAGGCCGTGCAGAAGGGCTGGGCCAAGCCGGTCGGGCCGGAGGCCCTGAAGGAGCTCCAGCAGAACTACTCGCAGGGCTGGCAGGACATCGGCAAGGTCGGCGGCAAGCAGTACGGCGTCTACTACAAGGCCGCCAACAAGTCGCTGATCTGGTACAACGCCAAGGTCTTCCAGAACGCCGGCGCCAAGGAGCCGGGGACCTGGAAGGACCTGCTGACCACCGCCCAGGCGGTGTACGACTCCGGGGTCACCCCGTTCTCGGTGCCCGGCGCGGACGGCTGGCCGCTGACGGACTGGTTCGAGAACGTCTATCTGTCGCAGGCCGGCCCGGAGAAGTACGACCAGCTCGCCCAGCACAAGATCAAGTGGACCGATCCGTCGGTCAAGCAGGCGCTGACGACGCTGGCGCAGATCTGGGGCAAGAAGGACTACCTGGCGGGTGGTCAGGACGGTGCGCTCCAGACGGAGTTCCCGGCCTCGGTCACCCAGACCTTCACCGGCGGCGACCAGCCGAAGGCGGCGATGGTCTACGAGGGCGACTTCGTGCAGGTCAACATCGGTGAGACCAAGGCGAAGGTGGGCACGGACGCGAAGGTGTTCCCGTTCCCGGCCGTGGGCTCCACCGCGCCGGTGGTCTCCGGCGGTGACGCGGCGGTGATCCTGAAGGACTCCAAGGCCGCGCAGGCCCTGGCCACCTTCCTCGCCTCCCCGGACGCGGCGACGATCCAGGCGAAGCTCGGCGGCTACCTGTCGCCGAACAAGAACGTGCCGGTCTCGACGTACCCGAACGCGGTGCAGCAGAAGATCGCCAAGGCGCTGATCGCGTCCGGTGACGACTTCCGCTTCGACATGTCCGACCAGGCCCCGCAGGCCTTCGGCGGGACCCCGGGCAAGGGCGAGTGGAAGGACCTGCAGGACTTCCTGAAGAACCCGACGGACGTCGCGGGCGCCCAGGCGAAGCTGGAGAAGGACGCGGCGGCCGCGTACGGAAACGGGAGCTGATCCGGCCATGACGTCGGCAGCGGCGGCCGGGGCCCCACCGGGCCCCGCCGCATCCCGCAGTCGCAGAAGCGTGACCGGCACCCGCAGGACCGTGGCAGTGCTGTTCCTGCTGCCCGCCCTGGTGCTGCTCGGCGCGCTCGTGGTCTACCCGATCGGGTACTCCCTCGTCCGCAGCTTCTACAACGCCCCGGGCGACGGCGTCGCCGGCTTCCGCAACTACAAGGCGATCTTCACCGACGACGGCATCCGCACGGCGCTGAAGAACAACGTCCTCTGGGTGGTGTTCGCGCCCACGGTGTCCACCGCGCTCGGGCTGATCTTCGCGGTGCTCACCGAACGGGTGCGCTGGGGAACGGCGTTCAAGCTGGTCGTCTTCATGCCGATGGCGATCTCGATGCTGGCGGCCGGGATCATCTTCCGGCTGGTGTACGACCAGGACCCGCACAAGGGGGTCGCGAACGCGGTGTGGGTGGGCGTGCACGACACCTTCGCGCAGTCCTCGGCGTTCCCCCAGGCGCATCCGGGCCGCGAGTCGCCGCTCGTGGCCCAGGGCGGCGGCTTCGTCACGAAGGGCGCCGTGCACGCCGGGCAGCCGGTCGCGCTCCCGCTCGTGGGGGTCGCCCCGGACAAGATGCCCGGCAGCGCGCGCAGGGCCGCCGCCGCCAGGCCCGAGCCGGGGAGGATCACCGGCACCACCTGGCAGGACTTCACCCGGGGCAAGGGCGTCGGCCGACTCGGCGCGCCGGACCCGTCCGAGCTGGGCTATGCCGGGATGCGGATCGAGGCGGTGAAGGACGGCAAGGTGGTCGCCTCGACGAAGGCCGCCGCGGACGGCACCTTCACGCTGCCCGCGTCGGCGGACGGGGCGCGGCTGAGGCTCCCGGCGGCCAACTTCCGGGAGCCGTACAACGGCGTGGAGTGGCTCGGCCCGGCGCTGGTCACCCCGGCGATCATCGGTTCCTATGTGTGGATGTGGGCGGGCTTCGCGATGGTGCTGATCGCGGCCGGGCTCGCGGGTGTGCCCCGGGAGCTGCTGGAGGCCGCCCGGGTGGACGGCGCCAACGAGTGGCAGGTGTTCCGCAGGGTCACCGTGCCGCTGCTCGCGCCGGTGCTCGCGGTCGTCGTCGTCACACTGATGATCAATGTGCTGAAGGTCTTCGACCTCGTCTACATCATCGCCCCCGGCTCCTCCCAGGACGACGCGAACGTGCTCGCCCTGGAGCTGTACCGCAAGGGCTTCGCGGAGAGCCAGCCGGGCATCGCGAGCGCGATCGCGGTGTTCCTGCTGCTGCTGGTGATTCCCGTGATGCTGTTCAACGTGCGTCGGCTGCGGCGGGAGGTGCGGCGATGACGGCGACCGCCGAAGGCATCGGGAAGGTGGCGTCCACCGGTTCGGCGGGGAGGGCACGGCAGTCGTTCGGCTCGAGGATCACGGAGAAGCTGAACGGCGGCCTGGTCCGCGTGTTCCTGATCGTCGTGGGCCTGTTCTGGCTGGTGCCGACCATCGGTCTGCTCATCTCCTCGCTGCGCTCCCCCGAGGACATGAGCGCGAGCGGCTGGTGGACGGTGTTCGCCAAGCCGTCCCAGCTGACCTTCGACAGCTACCAGAAGCTGCTAGAGAACGGCGACATCACCAACTCCCTGTGGAACACGGTGCTGATCACGGTCCCGGCGACCCTGCTGGTCGTCGTGGTCGGCTCCCTCGCGGGCTACGCGTTCGCGTGGATGGAGTTCCCGGGCCGGGACTGGTGGTTCCTGGGCGTGGTGAGCCTGCTGGTGGTGCCGGTGCAGGTGGCGCTGATCCCGATCGCCGAACTCTTCGGCAAGATCGGCCTGTTCGGGACGATCCTGGGCGTGGTCCTGTTCCACACGGGCTTCGGTCTGCCGTTCGCGGTGTTCCTGCTGCGGAACTTCTTCGCGGAGATCCCGCGCGAGCTGCTGGAGGCGGCCCGCCTCGACGGCGCCGGTGAACTGCGGCTGTTCGCACGGGTGGTGATGCCGCTCGGCGGGCCGGCGATCGCGAGCCTCGGCATCTTCCAGTTCCTGTGGGTGTGGAACGACATGCTGGTCGCGCTGGTGTTCACCAAGTCCGGCACCCAGCCGATCACGGTCGCCCTGCAGACGCAGGTACGGCAGTTCGGCAACAACATCGACGTGCTGGCGCCCGGCGCGTTCATCTCCATGGTGATCCCGCTGGCCGTGTTCTTCGCGTTCCAGCGGCAGTTCGTGTCCGGGGTGATGGCGGGCGCCGTCAAGTAGGCGCGGGACGAGAACCGTTCGGGGGCGGGCCGGCGACGGCCTGCCCCTTTCCGTTCACCTGGTGTCCCCCACCTGACGCACGGCCCGTAACCAAGTCACTCCACCGGCCGTTCCCGGGCAGAAGGCCCGCGCCGACCGACCCATGGATGTGCCTTGCCCAGGTTCAGCGTCATCGTCCCCGCCCACCAGGTCCAGGCGTACCTCCCCGAGTGCCTGGACTCGGTGCTGTCCCAGTCGCACCCGGATCTGGAACCGATCGCCGTGGACGACTGCTCCCCGGACGCCTGCGGCACGATCACCGACGAGTACGCGGCCCGGGACGCTCGCGTGAAGCCCGTCCACCTGGCCGCGAACCAAGGGTTGTTCCGCCGGATGATCGACCGCTATGTCGTGGTGTTCACCCGGCGGGACCGGCTGCCGCGTGGCAGCCACGGCGCGTTCCTGCGCCGGGCCCGCGTCCGCCTCCGCCGCCACCGGGTGCCGGGCGCGCGGCTGCGGCGGCGGCACGTCCTGGTCCGGTTCGGCATGCACCGCGCCTTCCGGGGGCTCCAGCTGGCCTCGGCCGTCCGCCGGCGCGCTGGGAAGTCCGCGGTGAAGCTGGTCCGCGCCGTGCGCTCCGGCGCGCTCCGGCTGCACTACCTGGTCCAGTCGCGCCTGCCCCTGCGATCCGACCGGGCGGTGTTCGCCGCCGACGGGGGCCGGGGCCACGGCGGCGACCCGGGCGCGCCGGAGGAGGCGTTCCGCACGCACGCCCCGCACATCGGCACCGTCTGGATCGCGGGCCCCGAGCAGCGGTACGCCGTCCCGCCGGGCCCGCGCCGAGTCGGCCCGGGGACGGCCGCCTACGAGCGGTTCTGCCCGTGGGACGACGGCCGGACCGCCGAACGGGTCGTACGGCATGTGGTGCTGGGCGAGACGGAGCTGCTGCCGGTGGTGCCGCTCGCGGACCGTGCGCCGGTGCCGTCGGCGGCGGCCCGCACAAGCCCCCCGCCGACCACCGTGCCGCGGCCCTCCGGCCCCCTCCCCGTCCCCGAGTTTCTCTGAACACCGTTGGCCCCACCGGGAGTTCCCATGCCCCTCGGCTCGACGCGGCCCACCCCGAGCCGGCCGTCCACCCGGCGCCCGGCGGGACGGCCCGGCCGCGTCCACAGGACGACAGAGAGAACGGGCTGCCCCGCTTCAGCGCCGTCGCCCCGTCCCACGGGGTCGCCGGCCGGCTGCACACCCCCGGCGAAGGCGTGCCCGGCACCCGTGTCCGGCTGCCGGGCCGGCCCTCCGGCGGGTGTTACTCGATGACGATGTCGACCTCGATGTTGCCGCGGGTGGCGTTGGAGTAGGGGCAGACCTGGTGGGCGGTCTCGACCAGCTTGCGGCCGGTCGCCTCGTCCACGGTGTCGGGCAGCTCGATGCGCAGGGTGACCTTCAGCCCGAAGCCCTCGCCCTGCTTGCCGATGCCGACCTCGGCGGTCACGGCCGCCTCGCTGACGTCCACCTTCGCCTGGCGGCCGACGAGGCCGAGGGCGCTGCCGAAGCAGGCGGCGTAGCCGGCGGCGAAGAGCTGCTCGGGGTTGGTGCCCTGGCCGTTGCCGCCCAGCTCCACCGGCGGGGCCAGTTCGAGGTCGATCCTGCCGTCGGAGGAGACGGCACGGCCCTCACGGCCGTGGGTGGCGGTGGCGACGGCGGTGTAGAGCGCGTCCATGGAAACCATCCCTTTGCGAAGTCGGTGTTCGGCGGCTCCTGTCCCGGCCGCCTCACGATCACAAGTAGAGCACACAATTAAGTTGTGCACAACTAAATGGCCTCCAAGAGCTACCCTGGAGCCATGACCGCCTCGCCCTCCGTCCCCGACGACGACTGGCTCCGCCTGGACCGCCAGATCTGCTTCTCGCTGCACGCCGCGTCCCGCGCCTTCAACGGCGTCTACCGGGTGATCCTCAAGGACCTCGGACTCACCTACCCGCAGTACCTGGTGATGCTGGTGCTGTGGGAACAGGGGGATCTGCCGGTCAAGAAGCTCGGCGAGCATCTGCGGCTCGACTCCGGCACGCTGTCCCCGCTGATCAAGCGGCTGGAGGCGGCCGGCCTGGTGCGGCGCGAGCGCAGCGCGCAGGACGAGCGGTCGGTGCGGGTGCGGCTGACCGAGGAGGGCACGGCCCTGCGGGAGCGGGCCTTCCAGGTGCCGCACCGCATCGTGGGAGCGACCGGCTTCGACCTGGCGGAGATCGTCGAGCTGCGCGAGCGGCTGGACCGGCTCACCACCGCGCTGGACGCGGCCGCGGTGGCGGAGGCCCGGTCCCCGCTGTAGCCGGCCGGACGTAGAGCCGTACGACCGCCCGTCCCCGCACGGCCTCTCCACCGATCGCGAACCGCTGCCGCAGCACGGCGAGTTTGACCCGCTCCACGGGGTTGCGCGGGGTCCACCGCCCGGCCAGGACGGCCCGGTCGGCGACGACCCACACCCGGTCGGCCCCGGCCAGCCGCCGCAGCAGCTCCGCCGGGGCGGTCTCCGTCCCGTACAGCGTCCCGGACACGTCCGCCGCCTGCGCGAGCGCCACGTCCCGCACCCCCCGGAACGCCCCCGGGTACGCCAACGCCGTGTTCCGTGTGTACGACGGCAGGTACAGCACCGTGTCACCGTCCCGCATGGGCGAGGCGGCCCGCGCGATGGCGGCGAGGTCGTCGGGACGGGCCGCGGGGTCGCGGTCCTCCCGGAGCAGGGGGAACTGGTGGACGAGGACGAGCGCGACGGCGAGGACACCGGCGAGAGCGGCCGGGGCGGACCCCCGCACCGGATGGCCCAGCGTCCCCACCACCCGCTCGGCCCCCGCGGCGACCAGCAACGGCGCACCCGCGAGCGCGTACAGCACATACCGGTCGACGTACAGCGGCGAGGCCTGCGACACCAGCATCAGCACCACCGGCGGCACCACCGTCAACGGCAGCGCCACCCCCGCACAGGTGATTCTTCCGCGTTCCCCCACCAGTCCCGTCAGCCCCACCACCGCGAGCCCCAGACACACCCAGTACACGCCCGACGCCGGCCCCAGAAACGCCCTCAGCAACCCCTGCGCGGTCTCCGTGGTGGGTCTTTGCAGCCACGCCACCTGAGCCGCCTGCGCCCGTGACACCAGCGCCATCGGCAGCAGGGCGAGGGCCGGCCGCCCCAGTACTCGATGATCATCTCCGAGGAGGTGGGGCTGCACCAGGCCTCGCCGCCGTTGTCGAACTGCGGGTACTGGCC
>NZ_JBSGDB010000402.1:0-8049 GCF_053602155.1 Streptomyces sp. NPDC004561 | reverse complement strand
GCGGACGTGGAGGCGCTGCACGCGATGGCACGGGACCGGAGGACGTGGGGGAGGGTTTAGGGGGACGGGCTTTCTTCGGTTTCTCGGTTTCTTGGAGCTGCACCACGAGTTCACCGTCCCCGTCCCGGTCGACGACGCCTGGCACGCCCTCCTGGACATCGAACGGGTCGCGCCGTGTCTGCCGGGCGCCGTGGTGGAGGACTACGACGGCAAGACCGTGACCGGCTCGGTGAAGGTCAAGGTCGGCCCGGTCACCGTGACCTACCGGGGCACTGCGGTGTTCGAGGAGCAGGACGCGGTGGCGCACCGGATGGTGCTGGCGGCGAGCGGCAGGGAGACCCGTGGGCAGGGCACGGCCCGGGCCACGGTGACCGGCACGCTCAGCGAGCACGAGGGCGGTACGGCGGTGTCGGTGCGGACCGACCTGACGGTGACCGGGCGTCCCGCGCAGTTCGGGCGGGGCGTGCTGGCCGAGGTGGGCGACCGGCTGGTGGGCCAGTTCGCGACCTGCCTGGCGGACCGGCTGACCGAGCCGGCGCCGACCGCGGGGGGACAGCCCGATCGCCCGGAGGAGGCCCAGCCGGCGCCGGCCCCCCGGGAGGAGCCCGAGCCGCTCGATCTCCTGCGCACGGCCGGCCTGCCGGTGGCCAAGCGCGCGGCGGCCCTGGCGGCGGCGCTCGCCGCACTGGTCTGGACGGCGACCCGCCTGCTGCGGCACAGGCGCAAGGGGCACACCACCAGGCGCCGGTGACGGGCAACCTGCCTGGCAGGGGCGCGGGGTGCTGCGCGGTCGGCCACGAGCCGCCGATCCCGGCAGAGAGGTGAGCGCCCCCGGCGACCGCCGGCGCGCTATTCGGGGTCGCCCGCGAGCCGCGCGTGAAGGTGCTGGTCGTGCCAGCCGTCGGCGTGCAGCAGGGCGCCGCGCATGGTGCCCTCGAAGCCGAATCCGGCCTTCTCGGCCACCCGGCAGGAGGCGGGGTTGGCCGTGGAGTGGGACAGCCGCAGGCGGTGCAGGCCCAGGTCGTGCAGGGCCCACCGGGCGAGCCGCCGGGTCGCCGCGACGGCGAGGCCGGCGCCGCGCGCCTCGGGGAGCAGCCAGTAGACGATCTCGGCGCCGCCGCCCGCGAGGTCGACGTCGTTGAGACCGATCAGCCCGAGCGGCGGGCCGCCGGGCCGGGCGATCGCCCAGACGGCACCGGTCTCGGCCCGCCACCGCCCGTGCATGCGTGCGATCCGCCGGCGTGCCTCCGTCCGGTCGGCGACGGCGAACAGGTTCCACTGCCGGATCGCCGGGTCCTGCCCGGCGGTGAGCAGCGTGTCGGCGTCGTCCGGCCGCCACGGCCTCAGTTCCGCGCCGCCGGCGAGGCCGAGCACCGGCTGGTCGGCGCCGGCCATGCTGCCCGCGGGCACGGCGTCGGGTATGCCGGATCTGGAGATCATCCCGCGATGATCGCACGGCGTGCTACCGCTGCGGCAGGTGGTGCAGGGTGACGTCGGCGAGCGCGCCGTCGGCGATCGTGGCCGTCAGATAGGTGCAGTGGGGCTGGCGGCGGCGGTCGGTCGGGGAGCCGGGGTTGAGCAGGCGCAGCCCGCCGGGCGCGGTGCTGTCCCAGGGGATGTGGCTGTGGCCGAAGACCAGCACGTCGAGGTCGGGGAAGCGGGCGGCGCAGCGGGCCTCGCGGCCCTGGGCGGGGCCGGTCTCGTGCACGACGCCGAAGCGCAGGCCGCCGAGTCGCGCGTGGGCCACCTCGGGGAGGCGGGCGCGCAGCTCGGGGCCGTCGTTGTTGCCGTACACGCCGACCAGCCGCCGGCTGCGGGCCTCCAGCAGGTCGAGGGTCGCGGTGTCGACCCAGTCCCCGGCATGGAACACGACGTCCGCCTGCGGGAGTTCGGCGAGCAGGGCGTCCGGGAGCCGCTTGGCGCGCTTCGGCAGGTGCGTGTCGGACATGAGGAGGAGGCGCACGCCCCCAGCCTAGGCGGAGGAGGAGGTCAGCCGGCGGATTCCGAACCCGGCGGCCAGGACGGCGGCGCCCGCGCCGAGGGCCGTGGCGGCGGGGTGCCGGACCATCGCCTCCTGCCAGGAGCGGGGGTGGGCGCTGTCGTCGAAGGCGCCGTGGGCGCCCTGGTCGTCGGCGGGCTCTCGGTCGACGGGTTCGAAGAGGTTGTCCAGGCCGGTGGGCGGGACGCTGTCGCTCTGCTGGGATTCGAAGCCGGTACGGGCGAGGTAGCGGTCGAGCAGGGCCGGGACGAACCGGTTGGCCCAGATGGTGGCCACGGTGCTGGCGCCGACGTAGAACTGCTTGCGGCGCGGGTGGTCGGCCGCGTACGCCACGCCCCGGGCGGCGACCTCCGGCTGGTAGATCGGCGGCACCGGCATGGGGTGCCGGGACAGGCGGGAGCGCACCCAGGCGAACTGGGGGGTGTTGACGCCGGGCATCTGGGCGACGGTGACGTGCACGTTGCTGCCGCGGTGCAGCAGTTCCGTGCGCAGGGAGGAGGTGAATCCGTTGATGGCGTGCTTGGCGCCGCAGTACCCCGACTGGAGCGGGATGGACCGCTCCCCGAGCGCGGAGCCGACCTGCACGATGGTGCCCCGGTCACGCGGGAGCATGCGCGTCAGCGCGGTCCGGGTGCCGTTGACGAAGCCGAGGTAGGCCACGTCGGTGATCCGCCGGTACTCCTCCGGGCTGATCTCGTCGAACGGCGCGAACACGGACGCGAAGGCGCAGTTGACCCATACGTCGATCGGCCCGAACTCCTTCTCGGCCGCCTCGGCGACCGCCTCGGTCTGTGCCGGGTCGGCCACGTCGGCGGGCTGGACGAGGGGGCGTCCGCCGAGGGCCGCGACCTCGTCGGCCGCCGCCCTCAGCCCGCCCTCGCCGCGCGCGACGAGGACGACGTTCGCGCCGCGTTGCCCGAACAGCCGGGCGGTGGCGCGGCCGATCCCGGCGCTGGCACCGGTGATGACGACGGTGGTGGGCATGATCAACTCCTGTTCCGGCTCAGTGGCTTCGATGTGTGTGCGGTGCTCCCGGGACGTCACTCCACCCGGTACTGCCGGGCCCGTTCCTCGACGAGGGTCAGGCCGAGTCCGGGTGCCCCGTCGGCGCCCGGGGTGATGCTGCCGCCGCCGGGGTCGAGGACTCCGTCGAAGAGGAGCCGCTCGATGCGGACGTGGTCGTGGAACCACTCCAGATGGCGCAGGTTGGGCACCGCGGCGGCCACGTGCGCGTGCGCGTGCGGCGCGCAGTGCCCGGAGATGTCGATCCCGCGCGCGTGGGCGAGCGCCGCGGTGCGCAGCCAGACGGTGATGCCGCCGCACCGGGTGACGTCGGCCTGGAGACAGTCGACGGCCCCGGCGGCCAGCATGTGCTCGAAGTAGGGCAGCGTATAGCCGTACTCGCCGGCCGTGACGTCCATCGGGAGCCGGTGGCGCAGGTCGGCGAGGAGGGTGAGGTGGTCGGAGGAGACGGGCTCCTCGAACCAGGTGACGCCGGCGTCGCCGAGCGCGGCGCCGATCCGTACGGCCTGTCCGCCGGTGTAGCCGCCGTTGGCGTCCACGTACAGCTCGGCGGTGTCGCCGACGCTGGCCCGGGCCCGGGCGACCCGCTCCAGGTCGCGTCGCTCCCGGCCGCCCCACGACTCCCCGATCTTGATCTTGGCGCGGGGGATTCCCTCGTCCTCGGTCCAGCCGCGCAGCTGGCGGTCCTGCCGCTCGGCGTCGTAGGTGGTGAAGCCGCCGCTGCCGTAGACGGGCACGTCGTCGCGGGCGGCGCCCAGCAGGTGGACCAGGGGCAGGCCGAGCAGGCGGGCCTTGGTGTCCCAAAGGGCGATGTCGACGGCGGCGATCGCCTGCGCGGCCACGCCGGGCTGTCCGGCGTTGCGCACGGCCCGGCACATCTCCTCGTTGGCGCGCGGCACGTCGAGTGCCGGGAGGCCGGTGACGGTGCCGGCGAGCAGTTCGCGGATCAGATGGGCGGTGGCGGCGGGGGCGTAGGTGTAGCCGAGCCCGGTGGTGGCGCCCGAGCGGACGGTGACGAGGACGAGCGTGGTCTTGTCCCAGGCGAGGGTGCCGTCCGCCTCGGGGGCGTCGGTGGGCACGGTGTAGACGGTGGTGTCGACCGCGTCCACGGTCGGCAGATCGGTCATGGTCACCTCCTCGTGCCCGGCCGCCGCAGCCCGAGGGCGGCGCCCGCGGCGGCGAGTCCGGCGAGGGTCGCGGTCGTGGCCCAGCGGGCGGTGCGGGAGGGCTGGGCCGGGCGGTCGGCCAGGCGTTCCGGCTGCTCACTCGGCAGGTTGCCGACGAGTCCCAGCGCGAGGGCCTCGGCGAGGTGCAGGGCGCGGCGTCCGGTGCCGCCCTCCTCGATCTGGGTGCGGCAGCTGAAGCCGTCCGCGAGGACCAGGCTGTCGGGGGCGGCGCCCCGGACGGCGGGCAGCACGCCCTGTTCGGCGACGGCCATGGAGACCTCGTGGTGGCCGCGCTCGAAGCCGAAGTTCCCGGCCAGGCCGCAGCAGCCCTCGTCGAGGACGTCGGCGTCGAGGTGGGCGCGGCGCATGAGTTCGCGGTCGGCGTCGAACTTCATGACGGCGTGCTGGTGGCAGTGGGTCTGCACGGTCGCCTGCCGGGTCAGTCGCGGGGGCCGCCAGTCGTCCGGGGCGTGGTGGACGAGCTGTTCGGCGAAGGTGCGGACCTGTCCGGCCAGCCGTTGCACGTCCTGGTCGGCGGGCATGAGTTCGGGGGCGTCGGCGCGGAAGACCGCGGTGCAGGAAGGTTCGAGGCCGATGATCGGGGTGCCGGCCTCCAGGTAGGGCTTGAGCACGTCGAGGGTGCGGCGCAACACCCTCTTGGCGACGGGCAGTTGCCCGGTGGAGATCCAGGTCAGGCCGCAGCAGACCGGCTCGGTGGGTACGGCGACCCGGAATCCGGCGTCCTCAAGGACGCACACCGCCGACCGTGCGATCGAGGGGTGGAAGTAGGTGCTGAAGGTGTCGGGCCACACCACCACGGTGCGCGGGTCGGCCGGGTCCGGTTCCTCCCGGTCACCGGCCTGCCACCACTGCAGGAAGGACTGCCGGGCGAACACGGGCGCCGAGCGGGCCCCGTCCACGCCGGCGAGCCGCTTGCCCGCGCCGGCCAGACCGGGCGCGTGCAGCGCGGAGTTGACCAGGCCGGGGGCGAGCCGGGAGAGCCGTGCCCACACCGGGAGCCAGCCCATGGAGTAGTGGGCGGCGGGGCGGACGCGGCCCTCGTAGTGGTGGGAGAGGAACTCCGCCTTGAGGGTGGCCATGTCGACGCCGGTCGGGCAGTCCGACTTGCAGCCCTTGCAGGCCAGGCACAGGTCGAGCGCGTCGTTGACGGCGGTGGAGTGCCAGCCGTCCTTGATCGCGGAGTCGGCGTGGCCGTCGAGCATCTCGAACAGCAGCCGGGCCCGGCCGCGGGTGGAGTGCTCCTCCTCCATGGTGGCCCGGTAGGAGGGGCACATCACGCCGCCGGAGTGGCTGCGGCAGTTGCCGATGCCGACGCACCGCATCACCGCACGGTTGAAGGAGTGGTCGTCCTCGGGGAAGTCGAAGTGGGTCGCGTGGGTGTCCGGCCGCCAGGCGGGGCCGAGACGCAACTGCCCGTCGACGGGGTTGGGGTCGACGATCTTGCCGGGGTTCATCCGGTTGCCCGGGTCGAAGAGGGTCTTCAGCTCGCCGAAGGCGGTGACGAGCCGTTCGCCGAACATCCGGGTGAGCAGCTCGCCCCGGGACTGGCCGTCGCCGTGCTCGCCGGACAGCGAGCCGCCGTAGGAGACGACGAGGTCGGCGGCGCGCTCCACGAAGCGGCGGAAGTCGGCCACGCCCTCGGCGGTCTTCAGGCCGAACGGGATGCGGGTGTGCACGCAGCCCTGCCCGAAGTGGCCGTACAGGGACGGGTGGTCGTAGTCGAACTCCAGGAACAGCTTCTTCAGGTCCCGCAGATAGTCGCCGAGCCGCTCGGGCGGTACGGCGGAGTCCTCCCAGCCCTCCCAGGTCTCCCGGTCGTCCGGCGGGCGGGCGGTGACGCCGAGTCCGGCCTCGCGGGCCTTGAGCATCTTCTGCTCGCGCTCGGGGTTGTCGGAGAAGGCGACGTTCGCGGCCTTCTCGTCGCGGCCGATCGCGCGCAGCAGCGCGTGCGCCTGCTCGTCGACGTCCTCCTGGCTGTCGCCGCTGTACTGGATCAGCAGCCAGCTGTCGCCCTCGGGAAGGGTGTTGAGGGAGTCGAGGAAGGCGCCCTCCTCGCGCATCAGCTGCGCCATGCGCCCGTCCAGGGCCTCCAGCTGGCTGGGTGAGCAGTGCTCCAGCAGGTGGGAGACGTCGTCGCCGGCGCCGCAGATGTCCTCGTAGCCGAGGACGAGCAGCGACTGGTACGCCGGCACGGGTACGAGGTCGAGTTCGGCCCGCAGGACGGTGACGAGGGTGCCCTCGCTGCCGACGAGCGCCCTGGCCACGTCGAAGCCGCTCTCGGGCAGCAGGGAGTCGAGGTTGTAGCCGGAGACGCGGCGCGGGATCTTCGGGAAGCCGTGGCGGATGTCGGCCAGGTACTCGGTGGCGATGCGGTCGAGCCCGGTGTAGATCTCGGCGAGCCGGCCGCCGCCGGCGATGACCCGGGCCCGCTCGGCGGGCGGGGTGGGGCCGACCCAGGCGCGCTGCCCGTCGTAGGTGAGGATCTCCAGCCGCCGGACGTTGTCGACGGTCTTGCCGTAGGCCTGGGCGGAGGAGCCGCAGGAGTTGTTGCCGATCATGCCGCCCAGCGCGCAGTGGCTGTGGGTGGACGGTTTCGGCCCGAACTGGAGCTTGTGGGGGGCGAGTTGCCGGTTGAGTTCGTCCAGGACGATACCGGGCTCCACCACGCAGGTGCGCCGCTCGGCGTCGACGGATATGAGGCCGGTGCAGTACTTGCTCCAGTCGATCACCACCGCGGTGTTGGTCGACTGCCCGGCCAGGCTGGTGCCGCCGCCCCGGGAGAGGACGGGGGCGTCGAAGCGTGCGCACACCGCCAGGGCCCGGGCGCCGGCCTCCACCGTGCGGGGGACGACCACGCCCAGCGGGACCTGCCGGTAGTTGGAACCGTCTGTGGCGTAGGCGCCGCGGCTGCCTGCGTCGAAGCGGACCTCGCCGTCCACCTCGGCGCCGAGTGCCGCCTCCAGCCCGGACATGTCCGGAGGGGTCATCTGTGCTCCTCGATCTCACCGACGTGCTGCCGTGTCTCGACGAGCGGCGAGTACCCGACAATTTGTCAGGCAAAGCTGAACAGTTTCGACTGGACAGTCTTGACTGACGGATCTAGGGTGGCGGCATGGACCACATCTCCGACTCGGCCGTGCGGGCCGCACGCGACCTGCGTGTGGTCTTCAGCAGGCTGCGGCGCCGCATCCGCGAGATCGCCCAGGACGCCGACCTGACTCCGTCCCAGGAGTCGGCGCTCACCCTGGTCGGCAAGCACGGCGCGGCCACGGCCAGCGCGCTGGCCGCCGCCGAGGGGGTGCGCCCGCAGTCCATGGCGACCACGCTCGCCGCGCTGGAACAGCACGGGCTGATCCGCCGCGCCCCCGATCCCGACGACGGCCGCCGCCAGCTGGTCACCCTGACCGACGCCGGCCGGGCCCGCATCGAGGGCAACAAGCAGGTGCGCGACGAGTGGCTGGCCCGCGCCTTCCAGGACCGGTTCACCGACGACGAGCGCCGTACGGTGCTCGCGGCACTGGAGCTGATGGAACGGCTGTCCCAGCCGTGATACCGAGACTCTCCGCCCGCGCCGGCCGAGCCACCGGCCCCTCCCCCGCCGGCTTCGACCGCCGGCTGATCCCGCCGATGGTCCTCGGCTCGGTCCTGAACCCGATCAACTCCTCGATGATCGCCGTGGCTCTGGTGCCGATCGGCGTCGCCTTCGGGGCGCCGCCCGCCGAGACCGTGTGGCTGGTCTCCGCGCTCTACCTGGCCACCGCCGTCGGCCAGCCCGTCATCGGGCGCCTGGTGGACATGTACGGCCCGCGCAGGCTCTACCTCATCGGTACCGCGCTGGTC
>NZ_JBSGDB010000401.1:0-8054 GCF_053602155.1 Streptomyces sp. NPDC004561 | reverse complement strand
GCCCCCGGAGACCTCTCCGGGGGCCACGGCTGTCTGGGGTGGTTTTGTTCACGAGTTGCGACAGCATGACCCCGCAACTGCGCCACCGCCCTGCGCAGCCCGCCGCGGCCGCCGAGGGGGCCGGGCGCCCGCACGTGGCCCGCACCGCAGTCGCCTGGAGTCTGACCGCCTTCTTCGGCATCCAGACTCTCGCCTTCTACACCACGCTCGCCTGGCTGCCCTCGATCCTGGTCCAGGCCGGCCTGAGCCGCAGCGCCGCCGGCACCGGCCAGGCCCTGCTCATCTGCGGCGTCGCCGCCGGCGGATTCATCGCACCGGTCCTCGCCGCCAAGCGCGCCGACCAGCGCCCGCACATCCTGGGCACCATCCTGGTCTGCGCCTCCGGCTTCGCCGGGCTCCTGATCGCTCCCACCGGCACCTCGATGCTGTGGGTCGCCGTCCTCGGCATCGGACTCGGAGCCGGACAGGCACTGCCCGGTGTGCTCTACGCCCACCGCAGAGGTGACCACGACCACGTGACCGCCCTGTCCACCATGGCCCAGACCTGCGGTTTCCTCATGGCCGCCATCGGTCCCGTCCTGGCCTCCGCCCTGCACAGCGCCACCGGCACTTGGACCGCACCGCTGACCGCACTCACCGTCGCACTCCTCGTCTGCGCGGTCGCCAGCATGCGGGCCGGCCACGATCCCAACTGACCGATCGCCTTTGTCCGACCGTCCGTGCCGCCAGGGCCGAACCGCGTCACCCCACGGGCAGGGTCTGTGCTGTCCAAACCCGTGAACAATTCGAATCCGAGGCCGGCACCAAGTGCCTCCCGAATTGGTGAAGAGATGCTGTCCGTTCTTGGGCTCTGGTCCAATTTCTGTGACCCGTGACTGTGGGTGATCGCTCAGATGGCGAAGAGGGCTTCCTCTTGTGGAGGGACCGGAGGGTCAAGGATGTCGCGAAGGCGGGTGATGTCGTGGTGCCACTTCGAGCCGTTCGCAGCGTCGTCCCACAGTTCGGCGAGTTCAGACCGCTCGGAGACCACTTGGTCCAGAGCGTCGACGGCGAGCGTTCGAAGGTCGGCCGGCAATTCTGGCAGCGGCTCTGACGGACCGTAGTTCGAACATGTCGGTTCGCCATCAGGGTACTGAGCAGCGACCAGTGCGGCCGCGGCCACTGCTCGCTCGCCGTCGGAGATATCCAGGAAGTCCGCAGGGTCAGCGGCGCGTTTGAGCGCGCTGCGGATCAGGGCTCCGCGCTCTTCCAGGGCTGCCTCGTCCAGGTCACCTCCGAAGTCGGCGGCGGTGTCGTTATCGAAGGGGCCGCTGTCCCAGGTTCCCATTTCCCTCCTCGCTTGGCCGTCGGGAGATCGTCGCATTGTCCACCGACAGTGTGGTCAGGAGGCAAGCAGTACTCGCTTGCGCAGGAGCTTGAAGCCCGCGCGACCGTACATCTGCCGCTTGAGCATCTTGATCCTGTTGACGTGTCCTTCGACGACGCCTGAACTCCATGGCAGGGTCAGGCCGGCGATGACCGCGTCGAGGTCGCGTTCGAGGTGCTGGGCGAATCGGCTGAGGCTTGGCAGGTCGGTGGTAGTTCGAGCGGACGCGATCCACTCCGGCAGGCGGTCGCCTTGCAGCTCGGTGACCATGTGGGCGAATGAGCGCACGTAGTCGACAAGTACGGTCAGTTCGGGGCAGTTGGCCAGGACGGCCTTGAGCTGAATCCGGTCGCCTTCGGGCAGGGCATCGGGGTGGGTGAGAATCCAGCGGGTGACGGCGCGGGCCGACGGCGGACGAGGGCCGACGGGTTGGGGTTTGCCGCGAAGGTTCCTGCTGACGTAGTCGCGGACGCCGGCGTAGCCGCGGGGATAGCCCTGTTCCTTGATCTCCTCCCATAACTTCCAGGCGTTGGTGCAGCCTTCCTGCCAGCGCTGCTCGAGGTAGGGCTTGAAGTCATCGAGCTTGGTCGCACGGTTTTGCCACTGGCCGGTGAACAGTTCCTCCGGGGTGGTGGCGCGGGAGAAGCGCAGGATCGTGTTGAGGGTCATGCCGAGCTGCCGGGCGACGGACCGTTTGCTGTGACCGGCGGCGAGGAGAGCGTGGATGGTGGCGTGCTTGGCCCGGGTGCGCTCGGCGAACCGGTGGCCTGTCGGCCAGGGCGACGACGCAGCGGGCTCCGGCTCCTCCTGGAGTTCCTCCGGCCGTGCCGGCATGGGGCGCAAGCAGCCGCGGTGCCGGTAGACGCATTTCTCGGCGGCTTCGCCCAGGTTGTGCCAGAGGTGCCACCGGTCGGCGACCTGGAGGGCCTGCGGGGCGCCGCGGGTGGCGCCCTCGGCGAAGAAGGGAGCCCGGTCACGGCAGACGATCTCGATACCGGGCCGCTCGGCGAGCCACGCCGCGAGTGTGTCCGCCTCCCGGTCGGGCAGGAGGTCGATCGGCCGACGTGTCTCGACGTCGACGAGCACGGTTCCGTAGATACGGCCCTTGCGCTGGGCGTATTCGTCCACGCCGACCACGCGGGGTGAGGTGACGGCGGGGTCAGGAAGGGAGGCGATCAGCCTCAACAGAGTGTTCCGGCTGACCGGAACCTTGAAGGCGTCCGTCATCCGGGCGCCGGCCCGGCCCGCGAGCGCAAGACCGACCGACATCAGCGTCGACCGCAGCCGCTCGGTCCGTCGCCCGAACCTGCGGGTCAGGCCGGGTACTTGTTCGGCGAAGGTCTTGCGCTCACAGGACTCCTCCTCGCAGACGAACCGCCGCACCCGCAACGACACCACGACGAACTTGCCCGCCGTCGGCAGATCGCGAGGGAATCGCAGGTAGGAGCCGTGTATTCGCCCCGACCAGCATCCACACCCCGGACAGGCCATCTGCCCTGCGGTCGTACGGGCCTCGACCCTGACGACCGTGTCAGTCACCTTGATCGATTCCACCAACACGCCCTCGACCGAGGAGAACAGTAGCTCGTCCAGCTGCGGCAGCACTTCGTTCACGGCGAAGGACTGTCGACCACACCACCATCCAACCGAGCGATTTTCGGGCGAACTCAACCGCCATCACGCGAAGATCAACAGTCACCCTACGTACGCGACCACACGAAGTGGACCAGAGCCTCAGAACGGACAGCAGATGTTCACGACTTCGGGAGGCACCAAAGCACACCGAGGACTCGAACGCTGGGTATGTCGTCCCACGCCGAATCTGTGGCCAGCGGGTTGTCCCAGAGGCCGACGCGGCAGGTGGCATCGATCTCGCCGAGGCGACGACCGATGGGCCGAAGATGACGCAGATCCTCAGGCTCGAGGGCTCCCCGCTCCGCGAGTCCTTCGGAGACGCGGCAAGGCTGGACGAACAGGCGTCCATCGAGGGATGTCGCCCGGCGCCTGGACGGCGCGGTCTCCCCAGCCGTCCTCGCCCTCATGAAAGCCGTGGTGGTGCGGGCCGACGGCTCGGCACGGTCGCGAAGACCGTGGAGGGCTTCGGCGGGTTCACGAAGCGGTACGAGCAGATCGAGAAGGTCTCAGTCCACCACGGCAACTTGTGGAAGGTGCTCCTGTACAGGCAGATCGGCCGGGACCGGGCGCTGATGTCCGACCTGGCCGAGAAGCTTCAGTTCACCGCCGCCTCGGAGGATGGACGGGCACTGGACGCGCTCGCACACGCGCGGCGCAACGAGGCCGCCCGCGGCGACTGCATCAGTCCGATCGGCGAGGACGGCGGGCGCATCGTCATCTCCTTCGCCACGCAGAACTGGCAGGAGGCCGTGGTCGACAGGCCTCGGGCCGCGGCGTTCATCCGGCGGTGTCGGATAGCGGTGCCGGCCGGGGCTGGGTGAGGTTGTCCATTATCAGTCCGAGGGTGAACTCGAACCGGTCGTGTCCGGTGCCAGAGGTCAGCTCAGCGGCATAGCGCCGGGTCTGCGGAAACGTGTCGGCCGGCAGCGCGGTGAACCGGCGGATCAGCTCCTCGCGGCCAAGGACCCACTCCTGGTCCGGGTGACTGCGCCGCTGCTGGACCAGCGACTGCTCCAAGGCGTAGGCGCTGACGTAGAGGGACAGGGCATCGAGCACCCAGGCGGCGTTCTGCGGTTCGACTCCGCCGGCGAGCAAGATCGCCAAAAGCCCTTCCCTGACCCGCAACGTGGAGAGGTTGGTCGGGACCACGCCCAGCGCGGCACGGGAGACTCCGGGGTATTTCAGGTACTGGTCGCGGATCTGCGCGTAGACGTCGAGGATCTGTTCGCGCCACCTGGCTGGGTCCGGTTCGGGCAGCACGACCTCGGAGCAGAGCCGGCCGACCAGCAGATCGTCGATGTCCTCTTTGCTGACGATGTGCGCGTACAGCGACGACGGCCCGGTGCCGAGCACCGCGGCGACTCGACGGATGGTCAGTGCGGCGTAGCCCTCGGTGGCCACGACCCGCAGGGCGGCGTCAGTGATCCGGTCGACCGTGATGGGCTTCTTGCGTGGTGACGCCGCCGAGGGCTCCCCAGCGGGCTGGGCGTGACGAGCTGCTCGACGTTGCCGGGGATCGGAGGGCATGCCGGTCACTATACCTTGACACGATCTAAGTTCGTCTCGTAGAACTTAGATCGTTCATGCAGAACTAAGTTCGTATCAGTGTGCAGTCCGTTCAGGAGGTGTGTGATGCGAGTGTCTGTGGTCGGAGCCGGTCTGGGGGGCCTGTGCTTGGCGCAGGGTCTGCGCGATGCCGGGATCGAGGTCGACGTCTACGAGCGGGACCCAGCGATCACCGCACGATTTCAGGGGTACCGGCTCGTACTGGATCCGGTCGGATTCGAGGCGCTGCGCAGCTGCCTGCCACAGCGTTGGCACCCGCTGCTGGACGCGGTCGTCAGCGACACCTACGTCGAGCGACTGGCCTTGGACGCCCAGCTGAACAAGATCGGCGAACTCGGCCCTGCCAGGAGCGGGATCGTGGTCGACCGGCACGTACTCCGGCACCTGCTGCTGACCGGACTCACTGTGCACACCGGGGCCGCGCTGACCGGTTACGACGTGTTGGACGACGGCAGGGTCGAAGCCCGGTTCGCGCAACGCGATCCGGCAACCGCTGATCTGCTCGTCGGGGCGGACGGGGTCGGCTCCGCCGTTCGCCAGGTGCTGACGCCGCAGACCACCCCGAGGGACACCGGCGTTCGGTTCGTCGTCGGCCGCACGCCGCTGACGGAGCAGTTCGCCGGCCTGTCCCGGGCCTACGGCGGGAAGATCGTCGGGGACGGAGTGAGTCTGTTGCTCGGGGCGATGCGGTTCCCCGTTCCGCCAAAGGAAGCGGCGGAGAAACTGGCACCCGAAGTGACGCTCCCTGACATCCATGACTACGTGCGCTGGGCCATGATCCTCCCGTCGAACGGCTCTCTCGGCACCTTAACGGCGCAGGAGGCCGCGCTGTCCAGGATGAAAGGCTGGCACCCGGACCTGCAGGCGCTCATCGAACAGGCCGACCCGGACAACGGCACCCTGCTGTCCATCGGGGTGGTCGAGCCAGGTGAGCGCTGGGCGCCCGGTCCGGTCACGCTGCTCGGTGACGCCATCCACGCCACCTCTCCGACCGGCGGCAACGGTGCGAACACCGCCCTGCGCGATGCCGACCTGCTGCGCCGCTGCCTGGTCGAGGCCGCCGAGGGCCGTCAAGATCTTCTCACCGCAGTCGACAGCTACGAGCGGCAGATGTTCGAGTACGGGGGCGAGGCCGTGCGCCACAGCCTCGCTGCGCTGCCCGCCTTCGTCCCGAACCCGGAACGACCCGAGCCGGCATAGGTTCAGAACCTCCCGGCCACGCCCCCAAGATCGGGCAGCACGTTTCCGGCGTGCTCCGGCCGGCCTCCTTGCAGGTGATCGCCAGCTGGGTTCTCTGACCGGCTGCCCTGTCGTCAAACGAGGGCGAGCTCAAGCGGTCAGCGCATCACCGCTGTTCAGGAGGTCAGCGTAGACCTCTGCCGGGGTGCGATAGCCATGGACCTTGCGCGGGCGATGGTTGAGCTCATGGGCGATGGCGTCCAGGTCGGCCTGGCTGAACGCGCGGAGGTCCGCGCGCGAGAGAAGAAGGACGGGCCTGGGCAGGCGGGTTGACCGGTCCGCGAGCCTTGATCGCTACCGAGCCTGCTGATTAGCTGGCCCGCATGACTGAGTTAGGGCCCGTCGCCTGGCCACCTGCCCCGATCAGGACCGAGAGGCTCGTGCTCCGTGAGCCCGAGGCCCGGGATCGTGCGGCGGTCATCGAGTTGTTCACCTCGCCCGAGGTGGGCACCTACATCGGTGGCCCTCGACAGCGTGACGAGTTCGAGCGTGCGGTGCCCGGGGCGCCCAAGCGGCGCCCTGGCCTCTTCGTGGTCGATCTCGACGGAGCGATGATCGGGATCGTCACGCTCGACCGGCGAGACCCGGAGCGTCCGGTCCACGTCCGCCCCGGGGCCTCGGAGGTCGAGCTCGGCTACATGTTCCTGCCGCAGGCGTGGGGGCACGGGTACGCCGCGGAGGCGTGCGCGGCGGCACTCGACTGGTGTGCCGGAGCGCTGCCCGGCGAGCCGGTGGTGCTCACCACCCAGACCGCCAACGAGCGCTCGATGCGCCTCGCGGCGAAGCTGGGGTTCACCGAGGTGCCACGGTATTCGGATTGGGGCGCCGAGCAGTGGTTCGGCATGTGGTCCCCGGTCGGACTGTCCGACTGAGGTCGTGCTCGACAGTGTCCGCACTCATCGCGAATAGAGCCGGGCGAGCGCGAGGAGACCAATCGAGGTTCAAAGATGGGGGTGGGACGGCGCGCCGCCCGTGAGGGCGGCGGGCCGTCGAGGTGGGGCCTGCAGGTGTCAGCCGGCCTTGGCGGGTTCCTCCACCCGATCCCGTGTGGAGGCGAGCCGGTAGGAGTCGGTGCCGGTCTCGATGATCGTGCCGTTGAAGGTCAGGCGGTCGACGTTGGCCACGCAGAGCCGGGGGTCGGCGAAGGTCTTCGTCCAGCCGCCGAACGACTCGTTGGACGCGATGACGCTGTTCTTCTCCTCGCGCTCGGTCAGGATGCGGTGCTCAGCGCCATCGGGAGCGCGGCGGCCCGGATGAGGTCCAGGCCCTCGGGCACCGCGAACCAGTGATCCAGCACGGCGCGCTCCGCCGCGCCGGCGCTCGGCCGGCCGGCGAGGTCGGCGGTGCCGAAGACGCGGTCGCCGATGGCTACGTCCGTGACACCGTGCCGACGGCCTCGACGATGCCCGAGACGTCGCAGCCGATGCCGCGCGGCAGGGTCCCGGCGAAGAGCCCGCGGCACAGCGCCCAGTCGGCAGGGGCCAGTCCGCACGCGTGCACCCGCGACGCGGATGCGGCCGGGTCCCGGCTCGGGCACGGGAGCGGTCTCCAGGCGCAGGACGTCGGCGGGCTCGCCATTCTCGTGGAAGCGCATGATGGTGGGGTGGAGCTCGTGGACTTGGATCAGGAGTGGGGTGCCGACGGTGGAGTCGTGGACGCTGGCGGCGGTGACGGCCAAGGGCAACGGCCGCCTCATACGGCGCTCGCCTTTGAGTACCGTGTTGGAGCTGGAGGCGCTACGGCTGGCGGTGGAAGGCAAAGCAGCCGGATGGCAACGCTGCGCCAGCTCGGCGCCACGGACGATCGACTCGATCCGGCCCTCCTTGACAGGCTGCTGGAACGGGCCGGGCAACAGCAGAGGACGCTGGAGGAACGGCGCATCCGCCAAGCCGAGGCGGCGATGAGCACCGCAACCAGATGAAGGGCCTGCGGCTGGTCTGCTCGACCGGAAGCATGCCCTTCCTGTTGTGGGAACCGTTCGCCGCCCTGAACTCGTGCGTACCCGGCCCTGTCAAGTGAAGGGCCCGCCCTGTCATCCGATCCGTGCCCGGGCGTTCCGCGACGTCGGCCGGCGCTGTCCGTGCGTCCGGCGTGCCGGAGCCGGCGGAGGTTGCCGCTTGAGCAGTTGTTCTTGAACGACACAAGGACCCCGGCAGGGTGTACCGGGTCCTTGTGCCGTGCTGTGGCGGCTGCGGGCCCAGCGTGAGATCGCGGCGCGGAGCCGCAACGGGGGCCTGATCTGCTGTGC
>NZ_JBSGDB010000400.1:0-8096 GCF_053602155.1 Streptomyces sp. NPDC004561 | reverse complement strand
CGCTCTGCCCGCGGCCTTCTCCATCTCGTCAAGCTCCACAAGGCCATGCGCCCGCACACTACGTCATGCCACACGCACCGCTGCAAGGTCCCCGGCTACCCGTGGCAGTGTCCTGGGCGTCTCGACGCCAGGACATGCGGTCCGCGCTGAGGTCACGGCGGTGTGCGGGGGAGCCGCCGAACGACTCCGGCCCCCTTTCCGTGGTCGGAAGGGGGCCGGCTGGTGGTAGCGGGGGCGAGAACGAAGGCGCGTTGCCACTCGATGGGCCAGGCGGGGCACCAGGAGGGGGCGATGTCGTCCACTTGTTCGCGCCGTTCCTCGGTCAGCGCCCCGGTCGTCGGCCGAGCCGGAAGCTCCTCGGCGCGCCGCTGCTCGTTCTCCTGCGCGCGTCGGGTGGTGGCCCGTACGTCCGGAGCTTCGGGGCACTGGTCGGCGGTCTGCTGGACGCCTGTTGCTCGACATCACCGGCTGGACGCGGGAAGAGGGTGACACCGGTGTCGTGCTGGGCAGCGATACCAAGGTGAGCACTCGCGCGTGCGCAGGGAATCGCCCCGAACGCCTTTTGAGCTCGCCTGTTCGTACGGCGGCGGCCCGCGACACCCTGGTGCGTTCGCGAGCCGCCGCCGTACGTGCTGGTCAGGCGCCCCTGGCGGACACCGGGGACCAGCATCGGGATCGGGCGGTGGCCGGTCGGGTCATGCTTGGGTGAGCACGATCTTCTTACCGCCGGCCTGTCCGGTGACCACCCGGGCGAACGCAGCTGGTCCCTCGCTCAGCGGCAGGGGTTCCGGTGCGAGTTTCAAGGTTCCCGCGGCGGCCTGCTCCGCCAGCTGGGCAAGCTGCGTGGCGTTGGGCTCGAGGTAGAGGTCCCAACTCGTGATGCCTCGTTCCTCCGCAGGCGCATCCGAGGTCAGGGAGCACAGTCGGCCGCCGTCCCGGACCAAAGGCAGCGCGGCGCCCGCCGTGCCGGTGGCGATGGTGAGGGCGGCGTCGAACCCGCCGCGTACCTTGGCCGGCCAGTTCGGGTCGTGGTAGTCGACGACCTCCATCGCTCCCAGACCGAGCAGGCGCTCTGCGGCGGCAGCAGACGCGGTCGCGGTCACCTCGATGCCCTTGGCCGCGGCGAGCTGGATGGCCAGGGCTCCGGTGGCCCCGCCTCCGTTGGTGATCAGGAGCCGCTGTCCTCGGCTGAGGTCCAGCTTCTCCAGGGCCTGCCACGCGGTCAGTCCGTTGACCGGCAGCGCCGCCGCGTGCACGGCGTCCAGCCCGGGTGGGCAGGCTGCCGTGTGATCCGCGTTGATCAGAACGCGTTCGGCCCAGAAGCCGCTTCCCCCGGGCAGCGGGGCCTCGTGGGCGAGCACCCGGTCGCCTACGGCAAACCCGGTGACACCCGCGCCGACGGCCAGCACCTTGCCCGCGCCCTCCACTCCCAGTGCCGCCGGGGGGCGCAGCCCCACGTCCCAGCCGGCGCCGTTGAGCAGTTCGTCCCACGGGCCGACCCCGGCCGCTTCAACCGCCACCAGGATCTGACCGGGCCCGGGAGATGACGGTTCGGGCAACTCCAGCAGGGCGACTTCCTTCCCGGCCCCGGATACTCCGCACGCCTTCACAGCAGATCTTTGTCCTCTCACTCAGTCCGGCCGACCGGGAGGTATGGGCCGGAAATCCAAAGCAGGCAGCGGTGTCGATCTCGGGATCCCTGCAGAGGTCGCTCGTGGTGTCAGCCGCATTGGTGTCGAGCCTATGCAGCTAGTGGCCCGGACATGTGGTCCATTTGAAGAGTGTCTAACTGGGCCAATCGTGGAATAGATCTGCGTGTGCGCCGGAAGTCCTCCTTCGAGGACGCCTTGAGCAGCGCGGTGAGGCGGGCTCCGCGTACCGGGTCCGAGCGTGCTTTGGCGCCGAGGAACTGCGCGGCCTGGAGCTGGGTGTCGGTGATGTCGAGGCACACCACCTGGTAGGGGGCACAGATCCCCCGGTCGATCGCCTCGAAGAGCGTCAGCGTGTAGCACCTGCTGCCGAACGGCCCCCCGGGGTCGTTCTCCATCGAGGCGGCACCGACCCCGACCGCTGCTGCTTCACCATCGCCCTGCAGACCCCGTGACCAGCTCATTCAGGCCGCCGGGATCGTCCCGGACGAGCCGGGCTCCCTCGGGCTGATCGGCCGGCGGGTGCTGGCCTGACTCCTCGCGCCCCGCCGACACCGGACCAGCACCCGCAAGGTCAAGTCCCCGATGTCCCGCTACAGCGAGCGACGCGACGACGGCCGTCCCGATCACAGCCGCACCATCACCGACCTCACCGTCACCGTCCTCGAACCCGGCCCCGAACAGCCGCCTTTGCCCACGGCCTCCCGCGACGACCGCTACACCGCCCCAGCCCAGCGCCGACGACACCGGATTCTCGCCCTGCTGCAGGACGACCCGACGCGCCTATGGAGACCCGCGGAGATCGCCGCCCACTTCGGCGACATCACCCTGCACACCATGTATCGGCAGCTCTCCCGATGGGCCGACACCGGGCTCATCCACAAACTCGGGCCCGGCCTCTACGCAGCCACTGCCTGGACCTCAACCCCCTTGCCACCAGCACAAACAGGCTAACTTCCCGGCCTTGGGGCAACGCCCCCACTCACTTCGCCCCGATGGCGATGGCTCGCTGGGCGGCTTCGCGCAGGACGCCGACACTGTCGTCCAGCGCTCGGGACTCTTCCGGTGTCATGGCGGGTTCGTGCATCTGCTGGACGCCGCCCGCGCCGAGAACGCTGGACAGGGAGAGCGTGACGCCTCGTGCGGGGGAGTAGGCCGCGACGGGCAGCACCGCGCGTTCGTCCCGCAGGACCGCGTCGACGAGCCGGGCGGAGACGGCGCCGATTCCGTACTGGCTCGCGCCGGTGCCCTCGATGATCGTGATGTTGGCGTAGCGGATGCCGTCTTCGATCTCCGTGCGTATGCGATCGACAGGCTGGCCGCCCTGGCTCAGCAGGTCGGTGACGGGGATGCCGCCGACACTCGCGGAGGACCACAACAGCACCTCGGAAGTGCCGTGCTCGCCCACCACCAGAGCCTGCACGTCACGTGGCCGGACCCGGAGGCGGTCCGCGAGGTGGACGCGGAAGCGCAGACTGTCGATGAGAGTGCCGGTGGAGAACACCCGGTTGTGTCCGGCCAGACGCCGGGTGAGGTCCGCCAACGGATCGGGCGGGTCGGTGACGACCATGAGCACCGCCTGCGGCACGACCTCGACCACCTGCGGAACGATGTCGGCGAAGACCTTGGCGTTCGTCTCCAGAAGCCTCAGACGCCCCTTCGCATCGGACCGGTCCGTGGCACCGCCGGCCTTCTCGTTGACCCCTGCGGTGATCACGACGACTGCGGCACCGGCGAGATCCTGATAACCGCCGGGGCGCAGATCTACCGTCGGCGACAAGGGGGCGGCGTATCGCAGATCGGCGGCCACGCCGTCCGCGCGGGCGGTGTTCCGGTCGATCAGCAGGATCTCTCTGCAGACTCCTCCGCGTTCGACGAGGGACAGCGCCGTGGCCGACCCGACGGCGCCCACCCCCACAATGCCGATCTTCATGTCTGTACCTCCTGCCGTGGGAGGGACCCGCTCGGCCGGCGGGCGTCCCGAGGGTGCACTGCACGGCCTGGTCATGCGGACGGTGATGGTGGGTGTGAGGGCGGGTCGAGCCACGCGAGGGCGGCGGTGGTCAGCGAGGTGACGCCGTTGGTGAGGGTGGGCTGCATGACGGGTGCGAAGTACGGAGAGTGGTTCTGCGGGATGTCGCGGTTCCTGGTGCCCGCGGCGTCTGCCTTCGCGTAGACGTCCGGATCGACGCCGCCGAGCAGCCAGTAGCACACCGGGACGTTCGCGCTGGTGCCGAAGACGCCGACGTCCTCACTGCCGGAGGAGGCACCGGGGTCGGTCAGCCTGTCGTGGCCGATCACGTCACCGATCGCGGCCATGGTCCGGGCGCAGGCGTCCTCGTCGTTGACCATGAGCGGAAAGGTGTGCATGGTGCTGATCTCGGGCTCCTGTGGTGCCCCTGCCGCCTCCGCCTCACCGCGCACGATCCGTTCCACCGCGCTCAGGACGGCCGCCCGTACCCGCGAGGTGTAGGTGCGGATGTTGAGCTGCAGTTCGGCCTCATCCGGAATGACATTGTCCTTGGTGCCGGCCTGGAGGGCGCCGACGGTCACCACGGCCCGGTCCCTGGACGCGATCTCGCGGGAGACCACGGTCTGCAGCCGCATCACGGTGGAGGCCGCCATCACCACCGGGTCGATCGCCGCCTCCGGCATCGACGCGTGTGCCCCGCGCCCGAACATGCGCACTCTGAGGGCGTCGGTGGCGGCGAAGGCGAGGCCAGGATGGCAGGCAATGGTGCCGGCCGGGATCGCCATCACATGCTGACCGAGGACGACGTCGGGTGTGCCGAAGCGGACGTACAGGTTGTCGTCGACCATGGCCTGGGCACCCTGGCCGAGTTCCTCAGCGGGCTGGAACACGGCCAGGACCGTCCCCGACCACTTGTCGCGTGCCCCGGCGAGGAGCGCCATCGTGCCCAACAGACAGGCGGCGTGTACGTCATGCCCGCAGGCGTGCATGACGCCCCGGTTCGTCGAGGCGTAGGGCAGCCCGGTCCGCTCGGTCACGGGCAGCGCGTCGAAGTCGGCGCGCAGCAGCACGGCCGGGCCCTGACCGTTCACCAGCCTGGCCACCACACCGGTCCGTCCCACACCCTCGGTGACCTCGTAACCCAGTTCCCGAGCACGGCGTGCGACTCCCGCGCCCGTGCGGTGTTCATCGAAGGAAACCTCGGGGTGAGCGTGCAGGTCCTTGTACAGCGCCTCGATACTCTGGATCAGGGCGGCGTCCAGCCCTGCCAGGACCCGTTGAGCCGTGCCGGGTGCAGTCATCGTGAGATCCCGTGCCCTTCCCGCCTTGACGGATGAAGGCGTCGTAACCAGTAACCAGGGCGGAGAGCTCCGCCGGAGCAGACCGCGCGAGGCGGTGTCGGACTGCGCCGGTGCGACGATCCGAGCGGCGGCCGACGCACCTCGATGGCGGTGTCCGGCGACGCCCCGGCGTCGGCAGACCAGCATCTCTCCGCCTATCCATCCTCGAACCTGCGGCGTCCACCTGCTCGCCAGTTTCAAACGATTGCGGAGTGGGCCAGGGCACGGTGCCGGACCGCTGGGAGGCTCCCCGGCCCCGGCGAATGGCGACACCCGCTGCGAGCTGGACTACCAGGCGTGGGCCGCGAGCACACGCCGCAGCTGCTCTGGAGGCCCGCTTCCCGCCCGCTGGGTGACCTGGCCGGTCATCCTGGCACGGGCGTCAGCCGGGAGAACCCCCGTCGGTGGCAGCAGCCGTCGGCGGGTGTGAGGGTGGGGAGCAGGGGCCGTCCATCGAGGAGCAACGCATGATCGTCGCCATCGTCGGTGCCGGAAACATGGCCCGCGGAATCGGTACCCGGGCAGCGGCCGGCGGGCATTCCGTCCGTCTGCACGACCGCAACAAGGCCAAGGCGGTCGACCTGGCCGCCACGTTGAGCCAGGCCACCCCCGGAGCGGAGGTCACGGCGGTCGACGCGGACGCCGCGGCTGACGCCGACATCGTGGTACTCGCCCTGCCTCACCCGGCCGGACGCGACACGGCCGCCGCGTGGGCCGGCAACCTGGCAGGGAAGACCGTCATCGACATCTCCAACCCGGTGGATTTCACCACCTTCGACTCACTCGTCGTACCCCCCGGCACCTCCGCCGCCGAACAGATCGCCGCCGCCGCGCCGGACAGCCGGGTCGTCAAAGCCTTCAACACCACCTTCGCCGGGCCGCTCACCACAGGTGAGGTGGCCGGCCGGCCGCTGGACGTCTTCATCGCCGGAGACGACGACACCTCGAAACAGGCTGTATCCGGCCTGGTCGCCTCCGCGGGGCTGCGTCCCCTGGACGTGGGGCCGCTGCGCCGGGCGCGCGAGCTGGAAGCCTTCCAGTTCCTGCACATGGCGTCCCAGGAACGACTCGGCCTGAACTGGTCCAGCGCCATCGCGATCCTGCCGTGACAGCCGGCACGTCCCGCCACTAGAAACGTCGATTCCACGGAAGGAGCCGCAGCATGGGGCAGCCGCGGAAAAATGAGGAGCGATTCTATCTCTACCCGATGCAGCGGGTGGTGGCTGTTTTCAGCGACGAGAAACAGGCGTATGCCGCCTGCCGGCAATTGGAGGCCGAGGGGTTCAATCTCTCGTCGGTGCACCTTCTGTCCGGGCCGGAGGGAGCACGCCTCCTGGACGCCCACGGCGCTCGGCGCGGTGTCGTCGCGCGCATCACTCGTTTCCTGCAGCAAGGGGCGTACGAGGGGAAGGCGCTGGAGGTACACGCAGCCGCATTGAGACGGGGTGAGTGTGTGCTGTACGTGCCGACACGCAACAAAGAAAGAACTCATCGAGCGGTCGATGTGCTGCGCGGGAACAATGGACGCTGGATCCTCCACTTTCGCCGATGGGCCATCGAGCAATTTCCGAACGTCGCCCCTTAATTCCATGCCGTCAGTCAATTGCCCCACCGGCCAGGTCCAGCATCGTCGCGGAGCGGGGCGCGGGCCCGTACGGAACGCGAGCGTGAAGCTCACGCTCCGGGCAGCAGCCCCCACGACGACGTGCAGATCGTCCAGAACCACTGCACGGGCGCGGCGAGTCAGGTGTTCGATTTCAACCGCGGCACCGTCTACGAGCAGGAGGTCCGCACCTTCACGGGCAAGTGCTGGGACGTCCCGGGCGCCAAGCCCCAGTACGGGGTCATCCAGTACCGCTGCAACGGTGCCGTGAACCAGAGGTTCCGATTCGTTCCGACTGTGGACGGGAAGTACGAGATCCGCGTCCTGGGGAACTGGTGCGTGACGGCGATCGACGGCACCGTGAACGGCGCGCGGGTCCATCTGTACCCCTGCACGGGCGAGGTGCACCAGCAGTTCCACGTGGAGTGACCCACACCCGGCCACGGCATGTTCCCGCAGGCGCAGAGGCCCAGGGCATCCCCCTGGGCCCTGTCCGGGGGCCCTGCGTGGTCCAGGGCCGTGTCGGGCCGGCAGTGGATGCAGGGCGCGACCTGCCCGCGCAGCGCATCGAGCGTCTGTCGGTCGGCTGATCGGGGCGGTAGCGCCCGCTCTTCGCCGCCGCCCAGCAGCCTCCGGTCTGCACGGCATCCACGTTCGACCGGCACGGCCCGTACTGGATCAACTGCTTCGGCACCGGCGGCCGCATTCCTTCACCCCGATGCCGCCGTCTGCCGCTCCTCGGCCTCGATTCAGTCGTCGAGCCGGGCCAGGGCGGCCGTCGCCTGCTTGACCATCACGCGCCGGGCGAAGTGGAGCAGCTGGAGCCGCTACGGTTCACAGAGCACACATTCGATTCCATGTCCGGCGCCTCGTGGGCTGGGCACTGGCTGACTTGCCTGTTTCACGGTGGCAAGCGGTGGTGTGATGGAGGTTGTCATCATCCTCGTGGAGATCGGTGGAAGTGTGAGTATTCGACAGACCGGCACCGTGAAGTGGTTCAACGACGAGAAGGGCTTCGGCTTCATCACACCCGATGAGGGGGGTGAAGACCTGTTCGTCCACTTCAAGGCCATTGAGGCCGACGGTTTTAAGAACCTGAAGGAAGGGCAGACCGTGTCCTTCATCGCCGAGAAGGGGCAGAAGGGCATGCAGGCGGCCCAGGTCCGCGCTGAGTAACGTCTCCACCCCGCATGGGTTGCGCCCGGGACGCACGCTGCTCCCGGGCGCGATCACACGTATGAGCGAGTACCTCCTGGCGGTTCTTCCTCATCTGCCGGTGCGTCACGGTGCGTGTCCCGACCCATTCCGTGCCCCATACGGACGCGAGGTCGGCGGTGTGGGCAGGGCTCGTCCCGGCGGAGGCGATCTGGCATCCGACCGCGCCGAGCAGCGGGCCGCGCAGCGCCTGGGGCACGGCGGCCGGCGTCCGCAGGTGGACTAGTGCCGCATCAAGCTACGTTCGCCCTGTTCACGACCTCACGGAGGCGGTCGTCGGCGGCATGCTTGTTCCGCCAGATGATGTAGCGACGGAT
>NZ_JBSGDB010000399.1:0-8101 GCF_053602155.1 Streptomyces sp. NPDC004561 | reverse complement strand
GTCCCAGCATGTCGTCACCGAGTCGGCCCGACGAACGGCGCCGCCTGACGATGGGCCGCAAAGCTGATGGTGTCCGGGACGAGGGACTGCTCGACCCAGATGGTCTTGCCGTTCCGGCCGTAACGGCTGCCCCACCGAGTGGAGAGCTGGGCGACGAGGAACAGGCCGCGTCCTCCCTCGTCGGTCCAGCGCGCCCTGCGCAGGCGCGGCTGGGTGTTGCTGGGGTCGGTGACCTCGCAGACGAGTACGTCGTCCCGGATCAGCCGCAGGCCGATCGGTCCACCGGCGTAGCGGACCGCGTTGGTGACCAGCTCGCTGACGATCAGTTCGGTGGCGAAGGCCGCCTCGTCCAGCCCCCAGGCGGCGAGTTGCCGGGTGGCGGCCTGCCGGGCCTCGGCCACGACGGCCGGGTCCGCGGCGAACTCCCAGCTCGCGCTGGACCGCTCCGGGACGGCGCGGGTGCGGGCCAGGAGCAGCGCGATGTCGTCGCGGGGCGGGGCGTCGCCCAGGCCGGCCAGCAGCGCGCGACCCATGTCGTCCAGGGGGCGGTCGGGGTCGTACGCGGCCGCGAGGTTCTCCGTCAGCCACCGCAGGCCGGCGTCGACGTCGACGTCGTCCCGTTCGATCAGCCCGTCGGTGTAGAGGGCGAGGACGCTCCCGGGCTCCAGTTCGACGCTGACGGACTCGAACGGCATGCCTCCGACCCCCAGTGGCGGACCCGGGCGAACCGGGACGACCTTGGTGGTGCCGTCGGGCCGGATCACGACGGGCGGCGGATGACCGGCACCGGCCACGGCGCAGCGGCGGGTGACGGGGTCGTAGACGACGTACAGGCAGGTGGCGCCGACGAGGCTCTCGGCGTCCGTGTCGTCGCTGAGCTGCTGGACGAGGTCGTCGAGGTGGGTGAGGAGTTCGGTGGGGTCGAGCTCCAGGTCGGCGAGGGTGCGGACGGCGGTGCGCAGGCCGCCCATGGCGGCGGCGGCGTTCAGGCCGTGTCCGACCACGTCTCCGGCGACCAGGGCCACCCGGAACGAGGGCAGGGGAATGACGTCGTACCAGTCGCCGCTGATGCCCGCTCCCCCGCCTGCGGGCAGGTACACGCCCGCGGTCTCCGCCGCCGCGGTGTCGGTCGTGGCCGAGGGAAGCAGACGCCGTTGCAGCGTGAGCGCCACGCGGCGCTCGCGGGTGTAGCGGCGGGCGTTGTCCACGCTCAGCGCGGCCCGGGAGGCGACCTCCGCCATCAGGTCCGCGTCGTCCGGTTCGAACGGATCCTGCTGTTCGGTACGCCAGACCGTGACGGCCCCGAGGAGCAGGCCGCGCGCGAACAGGGGGGCCCAGATGCCCGAGTGTCCGCGTGCGGGGAGGAACAGGCGCTGGTGTGTCGGGTCGCCGAGCACGACCGTCACTTTCTCCGGATCCAGAAGAACGGGGCGGCCCTGCTGGACTTCTCCCAGTTCCAGCGTGAAGGGCAGCCGGGGTACCGTCTCGCCCGGCTGGAGGAGGGCGGCGGCGTCGGAAGCGTGGACCGAGGCCATGGCGGCACGGCGCAGATGCAGATCTCCCCCGCCGAGGGTCTTCGGGGGTTCGTCCCCGTCGATCACGGCGTCGGCCAGCTCCACCCATCCCACGTCCCCGAAGCCGGGGACGAGGACGTCCATCAGGTCCTGTGCGGTGCGAGTGACGTCGAGCGAACGACCGATCCGGTCGGCGGCCTCGTGCAGCACGTCCAGCCGGTGGCGAGCCCGCTGCTGGTCCGGGGCGTCGGTGACCATCGTGACGACGCCCGCGGGAGCCCCCTGGGCGTCCTCGACCCGGAAGGCGGACAGCGACAGGGCCAACGACCGTTCCGGGTCCTGCCGCGACCACATGCGCAGGCTCTTGCGGATCAGCGGCTCGCCCGTGTCCAGCACGTGGCGCAGCGCGGCCTCCACGGCCTCGGCGTCCGCCACGGGCATCACGTCCCTCAGCCTGCCGCCTCGGGACAGCGCCGCGCCGCCGAACATCTCGGAGCTGATGTTGGTCCACACGACGGACAGGTCCACGTCGTGCATGCCGATCCCGACACGGTCCTGGGAGAGCAGGGCCCGCAGGACACTCGCGCCCTGCTCCCAGTGGGTCACCTGTTGTGTGGGCGCGACCAGCACGAGGGATTCGGCGGCGGGTTCCGTCCGCAGCACCCTGAAGGTGACGTCGATCGAAGCGCCGGACCGGTGCCGCAGCAGCGCACGGCCCGCGGCCGGCATGCCGGCGTCACCCGCCGCACCCGTGCACTCGTGGGTGAGCAGGGCCCGCACCGGGTGACCGCAGACCTCTTCGGCCGTGCGGCCCAGGAGCTCGGCGGCCGCATCGGACCAGCGCACCACGGTGCCCCGGTCGTCGAGCACGGCTGTCGCGATGCCGGCGAACGCGAACACCTGCTCTTCGGCACCGGGGCTGAACCCGTGCATCCCGCTCCTCTGGGTCGGCGCCCCCACCTCTCCACGGTACGTCCACGGGGGTACGCCCGCTTTCCAGCGGACGGCGCCGGCCCGCGTGGCGCTCCGGCGGGGTCACCGCAGGCGCGTGTACCGGTTCACCCCGTCCACGAACGCCACAGCCGCGTCGCCCCGCAGTACGAGCACGTCCAGGTGGGCGACCGTCTCGTTGACCGCGAGCATCTGGTTGAGGGGGTTGAGGTCGGCGAACGGCACCTCGCGGCGGGTCCAGGCGAGCCGGCGCGCGACCGCGTACGCGTCGTGCGTACCGTCCTTGAGGGCGACGAGAGTCCTGTGCAGCCGGTCGTCGTGGTGGGCGAGCAGTTCGGCGACCCTGGTGTGCGTGCTGTCCGCGACGGGGCCGTGCGCGGGCAGCAGGCGGGCGTCCGCATGCCGGGCCATCAGGTGCAGCGAGTCCAGGTAGGCGGCCAGCGGTCGGCCGCCCGGCTCGGCCGCCTCGAAGCCGATGGACGGCGTGATGCGCGGCAGGACGTGGTCGCCGGAGAACAGCAGTCCGCGCCGTTCGTCCAGGAAGACCACATGTCCCTGGGTGTGGCCGGGAGTTGGGATGACCTTCAGTTCGCTGTCGCCGAAGCGCAGGGTCTCCGCCTCCAGCCAGCGGTCCGGCTCCTCCCAGTCGCGGGGGTCGTACTGGTTGGGATACGTCGCCTCGACGTGGTCGGCCACTTCGTCGGCTCCCGCCTGCCGCAGGATCGTCAGGGCGCACGCGAGGCCGCCGCGCAGCTTGTTGAGCAGCTCGAGCCCGGGGCGCTCCCCGGCCCCGAGATGGACGCGGGCGCCCAGCAGCCGGCGCAGTTCCACCGCCTGCGTGTAGTGGTCGCGGTGGACGTGGGTGACCAGGATGTTCCTGATGTCGCCGAGGTCGCGGCCGATGGCGGACAGAGCCTCCTCGAGGGCCTTGCGCGCCTCGGGTATCGCCCATCCGCCATCGATCATGACGAGGCTGCCGTCGTCGGTCAGGTCCTCCAGCAGATAGACGTTGACGGCGTACAGACCGTCGTTGGGGAGCGGGAGCGGCACCCGGTGGACGCCGGGCTGGACGGTCTGGACGCCCGACGTGGCCCAGGGCCCCTGATCGAACCGCTTCGTCATGTCTCTCCCTCACTGCTGGTACGTCGTGGAGCTCCACTGATGGTGCGTCGTGGAACTCGCCGGCCGGCTCGCCGGGTCAGCCTCGCGGGCCGCCCGCAACGTACAGGACCTGGCCGGTCACGAAGCCGGCGCCCTCACTGGCGAAGAAGGACACCGCGTGGGCGATGTCGTCGGGCTCCCCGACCCGGGGCACGGGGGTGACGGCGGCCCGCTTGGCCTTGAACTCCTCGAAGGGCACGCCCAGTCGCTCGGCGGTGGCCTCGGTCATCTCGGTCACGATGAAGCCCGGGGCGACGGCGTTGACGGTGACGCCGAACTTGCCGAGCTCGATGGACAGGGTCTTGGTGAAGCCCTGCAGACCGGCCTTGGCGGTGGAGTAGTTGGCCTGGCCCCGGTTGCCGAGCGCGGAGACCGAGGACAGGTTGACGATGCGGCCCCAGCCCGCCTTGGTCATGTGCGCCTGAGCGGCCTTGCTCATCAGGAAGGCCCCGCGCAGGTGAACGCCCAGGACCGCGTCCCAGTCGGCCTCGGCCATCTTGAACAGCAGGTTGTCGCGGGTGATGCCGGCGTTGTTCACCAGCACGACGGGCGGGCCGAGTTCGGCGGCGACGCGCGCGACGGCCGACTCGACGCGCTCGGCGTCGGCGACGTCCACGCCGACGGCCAGGGCGCGGCCGCCGTCCTTCTCGATGGCGGTGACGGTGTCGGCGCAGGCCGCCTCGTCGAGGTCGAGGACGGCGACGGCGAAGCCGTCGCGGGCCAGGCGCCGGGCGGTGGCGGCGCCGATGCCGCGGGCGGCACCGGTGACGATGGCGACGCGATGGGCGGGGGTGGTGGACTCGGACATGTCGGTACTCCTGGACGACTGAGCGGAACGTGTGGGTGTGCGGCGTGGGGTCAGCCGGAGACGCGAGCGACGGTCTCCGCGACGCAGGCCGGCTTGTCGGCGCCCTCGATTTCGACGGTCACCCGTGAGACGACCTGGTAGCCGCCGGGCACCGGGTCGGCGGAGACCAGGTCCACCGAGGCCCGGATCCTGGAGCCGACGCGCACCGGGTTGATGAAGCGCACCTTGTTCAGGCCGTAGTTGACGGCCATGGCCACGCCCTCGGTCCGGTACACCTCCCTGACCAGTGCGGGGAGCAGGGACAGCGTCAGGTAGCCGTGCGCGATCGTGGCGCCGAAGGGTCCCGAGGCGGCGCGCTCGGTGTCGACGTGGATCCACTGGTGGTCGCCGGTCGCGTCGGCGAACAGATCGATCCGTCGCTGCTCGACGGAGATCCACTCACCGGTGCCGACATGGGTGCCGGCGGCCGCGGCGAGCGCGGCGGGGGAAGGGAAGACCTTGGTCATCGGGGGTCCTGTCGCCTCTCGGGGGTCGTCGTCACGCGGCGGAGAACAGGGCGGCCATGCCCTGGCCGCCGCCGATGCACATGGTCTCCAGCGCGTACCGGCCCTCCCGGCGGCGCAGTTCGTGCAGCATCGTGGTCATGATGCGTGCGCCGGTCGCGCCGATGGGGTGACCGAGCGAGATGCCCGAGCCGTTGACGTTAAGCCGGTCGGTGTCGTGCCAGCCCCACTCGGCCAGCACCGCGAGGACCTGGACGGCGAACGCCTCGTTGACCTCGACGAGGTCCAGGTCGTCGAAGGACTTGCCCGTGCGGGCGAACAGCTTGGCCACCGCGGGTACCGGGCCGATGCCCATGACCGACGGGTCGCAGCCGGCGGCCGCCCAGCCCTCCAGGAAGGCGATGGGCTCCAGGCCCAGGGACTCCAGCTGGTCCTCGGCGACCACCAGGCACGCCGCGGCGGCGTCGTTCTGCTGGCACGCGTTGCCGGCCGTGACGGTGCCGCCGGGCAGGACGGTGCGCAGCTTCCCGAAGGTTTCGGCGTTCGAGTCGGGGCGCACGCCCTCGTCCCGGTCGAAGATCAGGGGTTCGCCTCGCCGCTGCGGCACCGTGACCGGAACCACCTCGTCCTTGAAGATCCCCGACTCCCACGCCCTGGCGGCCTTCAGGTGGCTGGAGACGGCGAACCGGTCGGCGGAGTCACGGGAGATGCCGTAGCGCTCGGCCAGCTTCTCCGCGGTCTCGGGCATCCCGGAGATCCTGCCGAAGCGGTGCTCGGGCTGAGAGCGTTCGCGGCCGCGGTCGAGCCGGTCGTACATGGTCACGTTGCCCGCGCGCCCTCCCCAGCGCATCGAGGTGGAGTAGTACTCGATGTTGGACATGCTCTCCACACCGCCGGCTATGACGACGTCGGCGGCGCCGGTCTGGACCATCATCGCCGCGGTGACCACGGCCTGCAGGCCGCCGCCGCAGCGCCGGTCGGTCTGGATGCCGGGCACCGAGAGCGGCAGACCCGCGTGCAGCGCGGCCCAGCGGCCGATGCAGGGCGCCTCGGAGTTGGCGTACGACTGGGCCATGGACACGTCGTCGATGCGCTCCGGGTCGATCCCGGTCCGCTCGACCACGGCCTTGATGACCGTGGCGGCAAGGTCCTCGGCGGGTACCGACTTCAGGGTGCCTCCGAAGGCACCGATGGGGGTGCGCAACGGACTGACAATGGCTGCTCGCCGCATGGGTGGGGCCCTTTCTCACGGAGGTGCAGAAAATAAAATATCTTCATTGACCATCGGGAACAAGGACTCACCTCACAGAGATCACCCGCCGCGACTGCGCGGCGATCTCGCCAGATCGGTCAAAATCGTCGCTTATCAGACGTCCGCGCTGGACGTCGCCCCTCTGACGGCAACTACTCGTGCCCGCCCTCTAGACACGAAATATTTAATACACAATCCTGCTTGCCACTCGGGTGCCCGTGACGACGACCGCGGCACCGGTCCCAGCCTCCCCACTCCCCAAGCGCTGCCCCGGCGCCCCCGAAGAGGTCCCCATGGCGACCTCCGACACCGCTACAGATTGAGGAGAAGATGAGCGTACAAGGAAGTATTCCGGCGACCACCGAGGCGACCGCGAGCCCAGGCCGGGGGCGCGTCCTCTTCGCCGCCGTCGCGGCCCAGTCGATCGAGTACTACGACTTCCTGATCTACGGTACGGCCGCCTCACTGGTCCTCAACACCCTGTTCTTCCCCTCGGGAAGCACGCTGACCAGCACGCTCGCCTCGTTCGCCACGTTCGCGGTCGGGTTCGCCGGCCGGCCCGTCGGAGCGGCGATCTTCGGTCACATCGGTGACAAGTTCGGCCGCAAGCCGGCGCTGCTGACGGCCATGCTGCTGATGGCCGTCTCCTCGACGCTCATCGGCCTGCTGCCCACCTACGGAACGATCGGCGTGGGGGCGCCGATCGTCCTGGTGGTCCTTCGCGTCGCCCAGGGCATCTCGGTGGGCGGCCAGTTCGGCGGCTCGACGCTGCTGGCGCTGGAGGGCGCGCCACCCAATCGCCGCGGCCTCTTCGGATCGCTTCCCCAACTCGGTGTGGTCGTCGGCATGATCAGCGGCACGCTCGTCTTCCTGCTCGTCAGCCACCTCACCACGGCCGACCAGTTCTCGGCGTGGGGATGGCGCGTCCCGTTCCTGCTCAGCGTCCTGATGTTCCCGGTCGCCTACTACGTGCACCGTTACCTCGAGGACACACCGGAGTTCCAGCGGGCCGCGGAGAAAGTGTCGGCTCAGAAGGACTCCGCGCCTCGATCGTCCGTGCTGCGGGTGCTGCGCCGTCCCAAGCAGCTCCTGCTGGTGGCGTTCACCTTCCTCCCCGCCACGATCTCCTTCTACGGCATCGTCACAGGCGTGCTCCACTACGCGACGGAGGATCTGAAGATCTCCAAGGACACGATGCTCACCGTGGTCATGCTCTCGATGATCGCGTTCGCGGCGGGCACGATCGGCTTCGCGTGGCTGTCCGACATCGTGGGCCGCCGCAAGGTCTACGCGGCGGGGGCCGCCTTCTCCGGAGCATGGGCCTTCGCGCTGTTCCCGCTCGTGGACACCCGCGGTTTCGCGTGGATCCTCCTCGCCGCGGCCGTCGGACAGTTCGCCGTGGGCGCGATGTTCGGACCGGGTACCGCACTGCTCGCCGAGGCGTTCCCGGCGAGTATGCGCTACTCCGGAGCCTCGCTCGGAAACCAGCTCGCGAACATCCTCGGCGCCGGGCTCGCTCCGTTCATCATGGTCGCGCTGATGGCGGCGACGCACACCACCGTGTCGGTGTCGATCTACATGGCGGCGTCCTCGGTCGTCAGCCTGATCGCGGTGCCTCTGGTCAGGCTTCCCAAGGAGGAGTCGACCGAGCCGAGCTGAGCGCGGGGTTGAAGGCAGGTAGGGCCTCTTGGTGGCTCGGGGATGCGGGTGATCGTCCCCATGTCACCGGGAGGCCCTTCGTTCCGCGCGTTTCGCGTCTGCCGCGGCCTCTCGGCGCACGCTCGCAGCGGCCACCGTCCGCAGACACCGACGAGCCGGTTCCGGCCACCACGTGGTGGCCGGAACCGGCTCGTCCGGTACTGCCGAGTGCCTCTTGCCTGCCGTCAGTTCCCGGCGATGGCGTCGGCGAGGT
>NZ_JBSGDB010000398.1:0-8133 GCF_053602155.1 Streptomyces sp. NPDC004561 | reverse complement strand
GCTTCGTCGGCGCGGGTGGTGGTGGTCACCGTGGAGCTGACCGTGGCCGGGGTCTGGTAGCCGAGCCAGGCGGTCCCGGTGGCCGCGGTGGCACGCAGGGCGCCTTCGGCCGTCCCGGCGGTCCCGCACGTCGTGGCCGCAAGTCGAAGCGGCAGAGGCGCCAGGAGTACGAGGCCATGCAGGCCCCGAGCGTCGGCGGCGTGATGCTGCCGCGCGGCAGCGGCGAGACCATCCGTCTCTCCCGCGGCGCGTCGCTCACGGACTTCGCGGAGAAGATCAACGCCAACCCGGCGTCGCTCGTCGCGGTCATGATGAACCTCGGCGAGATGGTCACCGCGACGCAGTCCGTCTCCGACGAGACCCTGCAGCTCCTCGCCGACGAGATGAACTACACGGTTCAGATCGTCAGCCCGGAGGAGGAGGACCGCGAGCTGCTCGAGTCCTTCGACATCGAGTTCGGCGAGGACGAGGGCGACGAGGAGGACCTGGTGGTCCGCCCGCCGGTCGTCACCGTCATGGGTCACGTCGACCACGGCAAGACCCGACTGCTCGACGCCATCCGCAAGACGAACGTCATCGCGGGCGAGGCCGGCGGCATCACCCAGCACATCGGTGCCTACCAGGTCTCCACCGAGGTCAACGACGAAGAGCGCAGGATCACCTTCATCGACACCCCGGGTCACGAGGCGTTCACCGCCATGCGTGCCCGTGGTGCGAAGTCGACCGACATCGCGATCCTCGTGGTGGCGGCCAACGACGGTGTGATGCCGCAGACGGTCGAGGCCCTGAACCACGCCAAGGCGGCCGACGTGCCGATCGTGGTCGCGGTCAACAAGATCGACGTCGAGGGCGCGGACCCGACCAAGGTGCGCGGTCAGCTGACCGAGTACGGCCTGGTGGCCGAGGAGTACGGCGGCGACACGATGTTCGTCGACATCTCCGCCAAGCAGGGTCTGCACATCGACTCTCTGCTGGAGGCCGTGGTCCTCACCGCGGACGCCTCGCTCGACCTGCGGGCCAACCCGAACCAGGACGCGCAGGGCATCTCCATCGAGTCCCGCCTCGACCGCGGCCGCGGTGCCGTGGCGACGGTGCTCGTCCAGCGAGGCACGCTGCGGGTCGGCGACACGATGGTGGTGGGCGACGCCTACGGCCGCGTCCGCGCCATGCTCGACGACAACGGCAACAACGTCGCCGAGGCCGGTCCCTCGACGCCGGTCCAGGTCCTCGGCCTGACCAACGTCCCGGGTGCCGGTGACAACTTCCTCGTGGTCGAGGAGGACCGTACGGCCCGCCAGATCGCGGAGAAGCGCGCCGCTCGTGAGCGCAACGCCGCGTTCGCCAAGCGCACGCGCCGCGTGTCGCTGGAGGACCTGGACAAGGTGCTGAAGGCCGGCGAGGTCCAGCAGCTGAACCTGATCATCAAGGGTGACGCTTCCGGATCCGTCGAGGCCCTCGAGTCCTCGCTGCTCCAGCTGGACGTCGGCGAAGAGGTCGACATCCGCGTCCTGCACCGCGGTGTCGGTGCGGTCACGGAGTCCGACATCGACCTGGCGATGGGCTCCGACGCCATCGTGATCGGCTTCAACGTCCGCGCGGCCGGCCGCGCGGCGCAGATGGCCGAGCGCGAGGGCGTGGACGTCCGGTACTACTCGGTCATCTACCAGGCGATCGAGGAGATCGAGGCGGCCCTCAAGGGCATGCTCAAGCCGGAGTACGAAGAGGTCGAGCTGGGCACGGCGGAGATCCGCGAGGTCTTCAAGTCGTCCAAGCTGGGCAACATCGCCGGTGTCCTCATCCGCTCCGGCGAGGTGCGCCGCAACACCAAGGCCCGCCTCATCCGCGACGGCAAGGTGGTCGCGGAGAACCTCAACATCGAGGGTCTGCGTCGCTTCAAGGACGACGTCACCGAGATCCGCGAAGGCTACGAGGGTGGTATCAACCTCGGAAACTTCAACGACATCAAGGTCGACGACGTCATCGCGACGTACGAGATGCGCGAGAAGCCGCGGGCGTAACGGCCCACGGTTCGTGCTGGCCGGCGGGACTTCGGTCCTGCCGGCCAGCGCGCCGTTCCCGGGGGCTTCGCCCCCAGGAGCGGCCGCGGTGAGCGGTGCCCGGGAAACCCTGTCGAGCCACCGGCGGGTACGCGGTACCGTTTCTTGATGTCCCCGGCCACACGGTCCTGGGGCCATCGATCCCGTACCGGCGGGTGAACCGGTTACACACATGTACGTGGGGACTCTGTCCTTCGACCTGCTCCTCGGCGACGTCCACTCGCTGAAGGAGAAGCGCTCCGTCGTCCGCCCGATCGTCGCCGAACTCCAGCGGAAGTACGCCGTGAGCGCGGCCGAGGTGGACCACATGGACCTCCATCGGCGGGCCCTCATCGGCCTCGCCATGGTCTCCGGCGACGCGGCGCACCTCACCGACGTACTGGACCGGTGCGAACGACTGGTCGCCGCCCGCCCCGAGGTGGAACTGCTGTCCGTACGACGGCGCTTCCACGGCGACGACGACTGACGACCGGACCACAGAACGCAAGAAGAAGAAAGAACGGGAGCTGGACCAGTGGCCGACAACGCGCGGGCGAAAAGGCTGGCGGACCTCATCCGAGAGGTGGTGGCCCAGAAGCTGCAGCGCGGGATCAAGGACCCGCGGCTCGGCTCGCACGTCACCATCACGGACACCCGGGTCACGGGTGACCTTCGGGAGGCGACCGTCTTCTACACGGTCTACGGGGACGAGGAGGAGCGGAAGGCCGCCGCGGCGGGCCTGGAGAGCGCCAAGGGCATCCTGCGCTCCGAGGTGGGCCGCGCGGCCGGCGTGAAGTTCACGCCGACCCTGAGCTTCGTCGCGGACGCCCTGCCGGACACCGCCCGGACCATCGAGGACCTCCTCGACAAGGCGCGGCAGTCCGACGCGAAGGTGCGCGAGACGGCAACCGGCGCCACGTACGCCGGCGAGTCGGACCCGTACAGGAAGCCGGCGGACGACGAGACGGACGGCGACGCCGCGGAATGACCCAGAAGCACACCACGCCCGACGGCCTCGTCATCGTCGACAAGCCGTCGGGCTTCACTTCGCACGACGTGGTCGCCAAGATGCGCGGGATCGCCAGGACCCGCCGGGTCGGCCACGCCGGCACCCTCGACCCGATGGCGACCGGCGTCCTGGTCCTCGGCGTCGAGCGGGCCACCAAGCTCCTCGGGCACCTCGCCCTCACGGAGAAGGAGTACCTGGGCACCGTCCGCCTGGGCCAGAACACCGTCACCGACGACGCCGAGGGCGAGATCACCTCGTCCACCGACGCGTCCAAGGTGACCCGGGACGCCGTCGACGCCGGCATCGCCAAGCTGACCGGCGACATCATGCAGGTGCCGTCCAAGGTCAGCGCCATCAAGATCGACGGCGTGCGGTCGTACAAGCGGGCCCGGGAGGGCGAGGACTTCGAGATCCCCGCCCGGCCGGTGACCGTCTCCTCCTTCACGGTGTACGACGTCCGGGACGCCGTCGCCGAGGACGGCACCCCGGTGCTCGACCTGGTGGTGTCGGTGGTCTGCTCCTCCGGCACCTACATCCGCGCCCTCGCCCGCGATCTGGGCGCCGACCTGGGCGTGGGCGGTCACCTCACCGCGCTGCGCCGCACGCGCGTCGGGCCGTACAAGATCGACACGGCCAGGACGCTGGACCAGCTCCAGCAGGAGCTGACCGTGATGCCGATCGCCGAGGCCGCCTCGGCCGCGTTCCGGCGCTGGGAGGTCGACGCCAGGCGGGCCCGGCTGCTGCTGAACGGCGTCCGGCTGGACATGCCCGACGAGTACGCGGGCGCCGGTCCCGTCGCCGTGTTCGACCCCGAGGGCCGCTTCCTCGCGCTGGTCGAACAGCACAAGGGCAAGGCCAAGAGCCTGGCCGTCTTCGGCTGACACACCCCACCGGGCGGCTGCCCGTGGAGCGGCGGCGGGCCACGGGGTGTGCCCCTGCCGCCGCTCCACGGTCCCCCCTCGGTTCCCCCACCCCTAGGGTGTATCCAGCCGTCCCCGCCTATTCACCCGACCGGGCAGGCGCTCGGAGTGAACCGGGGGAGCGGAAGGGGGCGCTTTCGCCGTACGACCTGTCCCGTCGATCACCGCACGCCTACCGTCGGGAGACAGGGCACGCGGGCACGGACGGGGAGGTACGGCCATGGCGGGACGGGTCCCGCGCACCGGAGCCGGGCGCCGGGCGGCGGCACACGGCACGGGGGAGACGTCGTACGGCACCGGGAACGCGCCACACGGGGTGGGGGAGACGCGGTACGGCATTGGGCATACGGCATACGGCATGGGCGAGACGTCGTACGGCACGGGGGATGGGACGTACGGCACACGCGAGGCGATGCGCGGCATGCGCGGGACCGGGCGCGACAGCGGCACCGGCTTCCGGCGGGGGGACGACGACCGCACGACGGACGCGCCGCACCCGGACGACAACACTGCCACCGGTGTCGCACCTGCCGACGCTCTCGTCCAGATCCATGACCTCGCCGGACGCCCGCGCGGTGTCGGCTTCCTCGCCGACCATGACGGCACCCTCCTCACCAGCCACGAAGCCGTCGACGGCCTTGCCCGGCTGGTGCTGCACGCCAGGGGCAGCACCTGTGTGGTCGCCGCCGACGCCGTCACCGGGCTGCCGGCCCGGGACCTGGCACTCGTGCGCACCGTGGGCCTGGGCGTGGAGCCGCTGCCGCTGACGGTGCGGGAGCGCGTCGAGGCCGGCACCTATGTACGGATCGCCGCCGGCTGCTGGCGCGAGGCCCGGCTGCTGGCCGCCGGCGAGGCGACGTACACCGCCACGGACCGCTTCCACCTCATCGAGGAGGCGCTGGAACTTGCGATCGGCACCGCGGGCCGGGACGCGCTCCGGCTCGGCGGCGGGGCGGCCGGGGGACCGGTGCTCGACGCCCGGACCGGCGCGGTCGTCGGCGTCCTCGGCACCGCCCTGCACACCGCCCAGCGCGACGCCGGCTTCGCGGTCCCGCTGCGCCCGGCCGACGGCCCCCTCGCCGAACTGCTGGCCCGCAACGCGGCCACCGTGCCCGCGTACGGCGCCGACCTCAACCTGGCGGGCGTCCTGGAGCTGACCGCGACCTCGGTGGGCCAGGACGGCCCGCCGCGCGCCCCGGCGGAGCCGGCCGAACGGACCGGGGTGGCACGGCAGTTGGCCGCCTTCGCGGACGGCGACCGCACGGTGCTCGGCCTCGTGGGAACCCCGGGCAGCGGTCGTACGACGGAACTCGCGGCCCTCGCCGCCCGCCGCAGCCGTGGCGAGCGGCCCGCGCCCACGCTGTGGCTGCGCGGCGCCGACCTGGAGGACGCCGACGGTTCCGTGGCCGACGCGGCCCGCCGCGCCCTGGAGCGGGCCGCCCGGATCGTCGCCGCCGCCCGGTCCGTCCACCCGGCGGACCTCGGCGACCTCGGCCCGGACCGTCTGGCCCGCCTCGCCGCCCGCGCCGGCCGCCCGCTGCTGCTCCTCCTCGACGGCCCCGAGGAGATGCCCCCCGTCCTGGCCCACCGACTCTCCGAGTGGACCCGGGGCACGACCACCTGGCTGGGCCGGACCGGCGCCCGGCTCGTGGTGGCCTGCCGCGAGGAGTACTGGGAGCGCGCCGGCGCGGAATTCCCCGCCGCCCTCCTCCACACCCCGACGAACCACCCGCACCCTGCCCCACCCGACCCCACGGGGCCGGCCGACGCCGCGGCCGGTGCGACGGGCCCGCTGCGGGCCGCCGCGAGCGGCCAGGCAGGCTCCTTCGACGCTTCGGCCGGTTACGGGGGTCCGCGGCATGCCCCGTCCGGCCATGCGGTCCCGCCGTTCGCCGCGCGGTTCGACACCGCGCCAGGTGACGTGGACCTCGCCGGTCCGGCGGAGAGCCCCGCCGCCCCGCAGGCGCTGCCGGCCTGCGTGCGGCTCGGGGATCTGGATGGGGAAGAGGCCCGCCGGGCACGGGAGCGGTACGGGATCCCCGAGGGCGCGCTCGCCGAGCGGGACGCGGGGCACCCGCTCACCCTGCGGCTGCTGTCCGAGGTGCGCGCCGCCCTCCCGGAGGCGCCGGCGGCCGGGCCCGTCGACCGGCACGAGGTGTTCGCGGCCTACCTCGACCTGATGTGCCTGCGCATCGCGGTGCGGCTCGCGGCCGAGGGAGGACTGCGCGGCACGGCCGTACGCCGGCTCGCGGCGCGGGTCGCCGGGCAGGTGCACGAGGCGGCCCGGCGCAGTCTCGGACCCGGACAGGGGGAACTGGACCGGGAGTCCTTCGAGGCGGTGTTCCCCTGGGGACCCGCCCCGGCCCGGCTCGGCGGCGGCACCGGCTGGGCCTCCGCCGTCCTCACCGAGGGTCTCCTCGTCCCGGCAGGCGCCGGCTACCGCTTCGCCCACGAGGAGCTGGCCGACTGGATCCAGGGCATGCACCTCGACCTGGACGAGGCCCTGGGCGCCCTCGTCCACCGGGCCCACGACCCGCACCCGGTGCCCGTGCCGCACCACCGCGTCGGCCCCGTCGTACAGTCCCTGCTGTTCCTCGCCCGCCAGCAGGGCCACCGGCAACTCCACCGGCGGCTCATGGAGTTGGTGGACGCCCTGGACGCGGACACCGGCTCGTGGTGGGCCGCCCGGCTGCTCGCCCGGACCCTGCTGCACGTCCCGGACGCGACGCCGTACTCCGAGGCGCTGCGGCTGCTCGCCGACCGGATCGTGGCCTGGCGCCGCGAACAGCGGCCCGTGCCCGGCGAGTTCGGGCCCGGCTTCTGGACCGCCCTGCCCCTCCCTGACACCGAGCGCCTCGACCTGCTGCGCCGGCTCGTCTTCGCCGACCAGGCGCCGCCCGCGCCCGGCGAGCGTTACCTCGACGCCGTCGCCCGGCTGCTCGGCGCCGCTCCCACCGTCGTACAGCCGTACCTGACGTGCTGGTTCGACGACGAGCGGCCGCTGCCCGCGACCCCGGACGCCACCGTGGCGACCGCCGCGCAGGCGCTGCTGCACACCCATCGGCACGACGCCCTGGACGAGCTCACCGAGGTGCTGGTGGCCTGCGCGCACCGGCGTGCCACCGAGCTGCTGACCGTGCTCGCCGAGGAGGAGCCGTCCGCCGTCTGCCGGGCCGTCGACCGCTGGGCGCACGACGAGCGGCCCGCCCGCCGGGCGGCGGCGGTGGCGCACGGACTGCGCGCCGCCCCGCATCTCCGCTCGGCCGCCGACCGCGAGCTGCTGCGCTACGCCGCGCTCACCGTGCTCGCCCGTCCCGCCGACGGCACCCTGCACGGCGGCGCCCTCGCCCTCCTGGTCCGCGACCCGCACACCCGCGACCGTCACCTGGCCGAGGCGCTGCGGCACTTCACCGACGGTGACCCCCGGTTCCCGCCGAGCGCCCTGCTCCCCGCCCTGACCACCCACCCGGACCCGGTCCTGGAGGCCTTCCGCGCCCGGCTGCGCGAACCGGAACCGGAAGAGGCCCTGCGCACCCTCGCCGACGTCGCCACCCCGGCCCTGGCCCGCCGTACCGCGCCCCTCCTGCGGGAGGCGGTACGGCCGCGCCCGGAGACCGCCCGGCAGCTCGCCGCCGCCGTCGACCACCGCCTGGAACAGGGGCCCACCGCCCGCCCGGTCCTGCTGACCCTGATCACCGGCCTGCTCGACGGCGGCCCCGAACCGCTCCGGGCCGCCCTCGCCACCGTCCTCACCGTCCCCGGCACCCCCGTCTCCGGCCCGCTGCGCCGGGAACTCCTGGAGATCCTGCTCGGCCGCGAACAGGATCCGACCGTCCTAGACGCCGTCCTGCACGCGGCGGTGACGTATTCGGGCCGCCGGGAGGAAGAGGTGCGCGGTCTCGTCCACCGGATCGGCCTGATCCTCGTCCGCACCCCTGAGGGAGCCACCCGCTTCGACCGGGTCCTGGCCGACCTCGGCCGGCACGTGCCCGGCTTCGCCGCCCGCATGGCCCGCTGGCTCACCGACACGCCGGACGACTGGGCCGCCGTGGTGGGCCCGAGCACCCGCCGCATAAGACCTGTACGGCCCCTCGGTCAAGCAGAGTTGGGGCACTCGGAGAAGTTGTCACAGCGGGGTCTTCGCGACTTCACTGCTTCGAGGACGGAC
>NZ_JBSGDB010000397.1:0-8192 GCF_053602155.1 Streptomyces sp. NPDC004561 | reverse complement strand
CTTCTCGGGGAGTCCGGTGATGCCGCCGATCACCATGGAGCCGAGCAGCAGCGAGCGGGCACCGGTGACCGGGTGGGTCAGGACGAGCGAGTGCTGGCGGAGGTCGGCGGCGGCCGTGTCCACGACGACCCCGCGGTCCTTCTCCAGCTCGGTCACCCGGTTCGCCATCCGCGAGGGGCCCAGCAGCCCGGCGACCAGGAGCCGGTCCACCACCGTCAGGGAGCGGACGACCCACGGCGTGCACAGGACGAAGAGCAGGCCGACGAGGCTGGTCACCGCGATCTCAGGAAGCGAAGCTGAGGCCGATGGAGGCGACGCCGGCCATGTAGGCGTGCTCGCTGCGAACGCCCAGGTCGTGCATCTTCTTGATGATCATGGGGGGCTCCGTTCTGTGGGGGAGTCTCGGAGTAACCACTGCCAATTCGCCAGTTGTCCCTGCCGTGGATGCACCCGGAATGTGGTGCCCGACGGTTGCCGCGACTCGTCACCGCTTGGAAGCTTCTGCCAGTCGAGTTGAGCGGAGTTGGTGCTGTGACGGACGTCGCGAAGGATGTGCGGGATGTCGGGTCGGAGACCGATGGTCCGAGCCTGTGGCGTCAGCGGGATTTCATGCTGCTGTGGAGTGGCCAGACGGTCAGTGAGATGGGGTCGGCGGTCACCGAGGTCGCTTTGCCGCTGCTCGCGGTCGTCGCGCTCAAGGCGAGCACGTTCCAGGTCGGACTGCTGACCGCGGCCACCACGCTGGCGTTCGCGGTGATCGCGTTGCCGGCGGGTGCGATGGTGGACGGCGCCGCCAAGCGTTCCATGATGATCGTCTGCAATGTTCTCCGTCTGGTGATCATCGGCTCGGTTCCGGTGGCGGCGGCGTTCGGCGTCCTGACGATGGCGCAGCTCTACGTGGTCGCGGTGGCGGCGGGTGTGTGCTCCGTGTTCTTCGACGTCTCGTACCAGAGTTATGTGCCGTCGCTGATCCGCGCCGATCACCTGATGGGCGCCAACGGCAAGCTCGGGACCACCCAGGCGTTCGCGCAGCTCGGGGGGCCGAATCTGGGCGGCGGGCTGGTCGGACTGTTCGGCGCCGCGGGGGCGATGACGGCCGACGCGGTCTCGTACGCGGTCTCGGTCCTGTCGATCCTCGGAATCAGGACCCGGGAGGAGCCGCCGCCGGCGCGGCCGGCGGACGAGACGCTGCGGCGCCGGATCGCCGAGGGGCTGAAGTTCGTATTCGGGCACGGCATTCTGCGCAGGGTCGTGGCCTGCACGGGCACCGCGAACCTGTTCAGCGGCATGAGTTCGGCGCTGGCGATGGTCTTCCTCATCCGGGTGCTGCACGTGCGTCCCGCGCTGACCGGGCTGGTCATGGCGGGCGCGGCCATCGGCGGGATCGCCGGGGGAGCGTTCGCCGGCCGGATCGCCAAGAAGGTCGGCTCGGCGCGCGTCATCTGGGTGTCGATGCTGGTCTTCAGCGCGCCGCAGGTCATCGCGGCGGCCGCCTGGCGGGGCTGGGGAGTGCTGCTGTTCCCGCTGGGCTGGGGCATCGCGTACTTCTCCGGGATGGTCTACAACATCGCCCAGCTCAGCTACCGGCAATCGGTGACACCGCCGGAGCTGATGGGCCGGATGAACGCGGCCGTCCGCTGGGTCGTGTGGGGCACGTTGCCGCTCGGCGGCGTCCTCGGCGGCGCACTTGGCACCCTGATCGGGGTGCGGCCCGCACTCTGGCTGGCGTTCATCGGTTCCTGGGCGGCCGGCTGGTTCGTCTTCTTCTCCCCGCTCCGCCACATGCGCGATGTTCCCCAACCCGCACACGCGTCCGCCCCCGTGGTCACGAGTTGATGGTGAGCGCGGGGTCGTCGCTGAGGCCTACGCATACGGCCCGGTCTTGATACTGATCCCGACGCCGTCGATGCCGGTCGCCGGGAACAAGGAGTCCTGCACGCAACCGCCTTGCGCCGGTACGCTGTGCTCGCTCCGTGTCACCCGACTCGCTGATCGTCACGATGTTGCCGCTCACGGACCCCGCAGTACACGAGCTTCTCCGACCCGACCCGACCCGGATCGACGCCTTCCTGCCGTCGATGAGCAGACCGGCTGAAGGCCTGGACCGAAGGGCTGAAACCACGTGCATCTGCCCTATCAGCGCGGCCCGTTGCACGACCTGCCGGACACACCGGAGGCTTACGACGCCGTCCTCGCCGACGTCACCGAGCAGGCCCTGGACCGCATCACGCCCGAGGGCAACCTCGAACACCCCGGCACCCGCCACGACATCGGCGACACCTCCCTCGGTGTCACCTCCCTGCTCGCCCTCGCCTGGCAGCGCGGCGGGGACCCCCGGCTGCCGGACGCGGTGCGCCGCGGCCTCGCCTTCCATCTGCGTGAGCGCGTCCACACCGAGGACAACCCCGGCTACCCGAACCTGAGGGCCGGCGGCACCGGTCTCCCGTACGCCCGATACGTCCACGAGGCGGGCGCGCATCCGATCGGCGACTGGCCGAGCACGGTGTGGGCACTGCTCCAGGCCGTCAACGTCCTGGACTCGGCCGACGGGCTCCTGGACGAGCAACAGTACGGTCGACTACGGGAGTTGGCGTACGGGTACTGGCGCTGGCTGACCGAGGCGACCTTCTTCAACCCCCAGGAGGCGGGCAACCAGGCCATCGGCTGTGTGGTGGGGGGTCTCATGCTGGCCCGCCATCTCCCGTACGAGGAAGGCGAGTCGGTCCGCGCGGGCGCCCTCGCCCTGTACACCGACGAGATCCGCGCCCACCGGGTCCGCGACCGGGGCGCGCTGCTACCGCCCGAGCACGGCGGGGCGTACGACAACAACTACGGCCCGATCTCACTGTCGTTCCTCGCCCAGGCCCATCGGGTCAGCGGTGAGGAGATGTTCGCCGAGGACGGCGACACCCTCGGCCGGTACATCGACGCCCGGCTGACCTCCGGCGGTTACGACTGCGGCGGTCCCCGCTACAGCGAACAGCACTCCGGCTTCGAATCCGTCCTGGGACTGCGCTACTACGGCAATCGCGTCGGCCGCGACCTCGGCCGCTACCGGGGCGACACCCGCTGGGGCCGGCACGCCGTGGGGCCGGACGGCCGGATCGACGGGCACTTCGCGTTCATGCTGGTCTGGCAGATCCGGGACACCAGCCGCTGGCACCGCACCCCGTCGGACGCTCCCGTCCGGCACCAACTGCGCCTCGGCTCCGTCTCGGTCGCCTTCGACGACCGCATGACCCCCTCCCTCGTCGAGGCGGGAGGCACCTACTACCTGCCCGCCGCCGTGCGCCGCCGGCACGGGTTCGGGCCGGTGACGGACGGGTTCCTGCTGTGCCGCCCGATGGGCCGGGTCCGGGTGCGGGACGTCCGCACCCGCGGACTCGCGGCGAAACTGGTCACGAAGCCGGTCGTCGGCCGGGACCAGGCACTGCGCCATGTGCGGTCGTTGTACGTCACCGACGGCACCCGCCTGTGGGTGACGGTCGCCGTGGAGCGGCTCGACGGGACGCCGTACCTGCTGTCCGGGCTGCCGTACGCCGCCGACGACGGTGACCGGGTGCGCCGCACCGCCGAGGGGGAGGTCGTCTCGGCGGGCGGCCTGCGCCTCACGCATCCGGCCCAGGCGGGCCCCGAGCAGTTCGACGCCCGCGACGAAGTCACCCAGGAACAGGCCGCGTTCGCGCTCGCCGCCGACCCGCGCGGCTACGGGAACCCGGACGAGGGCTGGCGCCATCTCTTCGCCTCCACCGCCCTGGAGGCCGAGCCGGCGCCCGGCGCACCGGAGGGACTGCACGTGTTCGCCGTCCGCTACGGCCCCGGCGGGCCCTTCGTCCTCTCCCTCGACGGCGACGAGCGGGCGCTGACCGTGCGCACCGAGGCGTTCACCGCCGTGATGGGGGAGCCGGTGGGCGAACCGAAGCTGACGCTGAGCGGCTGAGCGCGGCAGGGGTCCCTACGGTGTCCCGTCCGGCGCACCGGAGGCGCGGGACGCCGACGGCAGCGCGGTGGCCGGGACCACCAGGTCCGCCCGGTCCCGGGTCGCCGCGACCAGGTCGGCGTTGCGCTGGTCCGTGCCCAGCACCCAGGCGACGGCCGTCTCGTGGTCCTTGCCGAACTCCTCGTGCCGGGCGACCAGTCGGCGGATCCGTTCGTCCTCGGCGATCTCGCAGAACCACACCTCGTCCAGGCACGGCCGCACCCGCGCCCACGAACCCTGCTCCAGGAGGAGGTAGTTGCCCTCGGTCACCACCAGCCGGGCGGACGGCGGCACCGGGATCACGCCCGCGATCGGCTGCTCCAGCACCCGTTCGAAGCCGGGGGCGTACACGACCTCGTCGGCGTCCTCGCGCAGCCGCCGCAGCAGGGCCGCGTACCCGGCCGCGTCGAAGGTGTCCGGGGCTCCCTTGCGGTCCCGGCGGCCCAGCCGCTCCAGCTCGACGTCGGCCAGGTGGAAGCCGTCCATCGGGACGTACGCCACCCAGGGCGGCCCGTCGGCGTTCAGGGCGCGCACCAGGTGCTCGGCCAGGGTGGACTTGCCCGTCCCGGGGCTGCCCGCGATCCCGAGCACGGCGCGCCGGCCGTCCCGGGTGAGTGCATGGGCCCGGTTCAGGAGGTCGTCGAAGGTCAGGGGCACACAGGAGAGTGTGTCACCCGGAATTCTCGAAACATGTGGCGTGCGCCACTCACTGGAGTGCCCCTCATGGGGAACAGTGCTGGGTATGACTCAGCTCGGTCTGCCCGACGACATCCAGGCCTGTCTCTTCGATCTCGACGGGGTCGTCACCAAGACGGCCGTCGTGCACGCGGCCGCCTGGAAGGAGGCGTTCGACGCGTTCCTGCGCGACTACCAGGGCGAGCAGGCACGTCCGTTCGACGCGGTCGCCGACTACGACGAGTACGTCGACGGCCGCCCGCGCGCCGACGGGGTGCGTGCCTTCCTCGACTCGCGCGGCATCCATCTGCCCGAGGGGACCCCCGACGACCCGCCGGACGCCCGCACCGTGCACGGCCTCGGCAACCGCAAGAACGACCTGCTGCTGGAGAAGATCCGCACCGGCGGCGTCGAGGCCTACGACGGCACCCTGCGCTATCTGGAGGCCGTACGGGCCGAGGGGCTGCGCACCGCGATCGTCTCCTCCAGCGCCAACTGCCGGGACGTGCTGCGGGCCGTCGGCGCCGAGCACTTCTTCGACGTGCGGATCGACGGCGTGGTCGCCGCCGAGCGGAAGCTGCCGGGCAAGCCGCACCCCGACACCTTCCTCGCCGCCGCCCACGACCTCGGCGTCGAGCCCTCCCGGGCGGCCGTCTTCGAGGACGCGCTGGCCGGGATGGACGCGGGCCGCGCGGGCGGCTTCGGATACGTCGTCGGAGTGGACCGGGTCGGACAGACCGACGCGCTGTACGCGCACGGCGCGAGCGTCGTCGTCAAGGACCTCGCCGAGCTGGGAGGCAAGCAGTGATCACCGACCGGTCGTACGCCGTCGAGCCGTGGGCGGTCCGGGAGACCGCCCTCGACCTCGACGTCCTCGCCCAGAGCGAGTCCGTGTTCGCGCTGTCCAACGGCCATGTCGGCTGGCGCGGCAACCTCGACGAGGGCGAACCGCACGGCCTGCCCGGCAGCTACCTCAACGGCGTCCACGAGGTGCACCCGCTGCCGTACGCCGAGGCCGGCTACGGCTATCCGGAGTCGGGCCAGACGGTCATCAACGTCACCAACGGCAAGATCCTCAGGCTGCTGGTGGACGACGAGCCGTTCGACCTGCGCTACGGCCGGCTCGTCGCCCACGAGCGGGTCCTCGACCTGCGCCGCGGAGTGCTGGAGCGGACCTGCGAGTGGACCTCGCCGGCCGGCTCCACGGTCCGGGTGCGCTCGACCCGGCTGGTCTCGCTCACCCAGCGGGCGGTGGCCGCGATCGCGTACGAGGTGGAGGCGGTCGACTCCCGCAGCCGGGTGGTGATCCAGTCGGAGCTGGTCGCCAACGAGAGCCTGCCGGCGTCCGGCGGCGACCCGCGCGCCGCGATGGCACTCCAGTCGCCGCTGGAACAGGAGGACCACCAGGCCTCCGGCAGCCGGCTGCGGCTGGTGCACCGCACCCGGCGCAGCGGCCTGCGGGTGGCCGTGGCCGCCGACCACGTCGTGGCCGGACCGGAGCGCACCACGACCCGCAGCGAGAGCGGCACCGACCTGGCCCGGCTGACCGTCACCTCCGTCCTGGAGCCCGGTCAGACCCTGCGGGTGGAGAAGCTGGTCGCCCACGGCTGGTCCGGCGCCCGCTCGCTGCCCGCGATGGCCGACCAGGTCGACGCCGCGCTCGCGGCCGCCGCGCACGACGGCTGGGAGGGCCTGCTGGCGGACCAGCGGGCCTCCCTGGACGACTTCTGGGCGCGCGCCGACGTCGAGGTGGAGGGCGACGAGGAGATCCAGCAGGCCGTCCGGTTCGCCCTGTTCCACGTGCTGCAGGCCGGGGCCCGCGCCGAGCAGCGCGCGATACCGGCGAAGGGGCTGACGGGCTCCGGCTACGACGGGCACGCCTTCTGGGACACCGAGATGTTCGTGCTGCCCCTGCTCACCCACACCGCCCCCGCGTCCGTCGCCGAGGCGCTGCGCTGGCGGTACAACACCCTGGACGAGGCCCGCGAGCGCGCGGCCCAACTGGGGCTCTCCGGGGCCGCGTTCCCCTGGCGGACCATCGCAGGACCCGAGGGCTCGGCGTACTGGCCGGCCGGGACCGCGGCCTTCCACGTGAACGCCGACATCGCCGACGCCGTCGTCCGGTACGTCGAGGCCACCGGCGACACCGAATTCGAACGCGAGTCCGGGGTGGAGCTGCTGGTGGAGACGGCCCGGCTGTGGCGGTCCCTGGGCCACCACGACGGGCACGGCGTCTACCACCTCGACGGCGTCACCGGCCCCGACGAGTACAGCGCGGTCGCCGACGACAACACGTACACCAACCTGATGGCCCGCCAGAACCTGCTGGCCGCCGCCGACGCCGTCGAACGCCACTCCCGGGAGGCACGGCGGCTCGGCGTGGACGAGGAGGAGAGCGCGGCCTGGCGCGACGCGGCCGAGGCCATGCACATCCCCTACAACGCGGAACTCGGCGTCCACGAGCAGCACGCCGGGTTCACCCGCTACCAGCGCTGGGACTTCGCCGGCACCCGCGCCGACCAGTACCCGCTGCTGCTGCACTTCCCGTACTTCGACCTCTACCGCAAGCAGGTCGTCAAGCAGGCCGACCTGGTGCTGGCCATGTACACCTGCGGCGCCTACTTCGCGGAGCGGTTCGACGAGGACCAGGTGGCCCGCAACTTCGCGTACTACGAGCCGCTCACCGTGCGTGACTCCTCCCTGTCCGCCTGCTGCCAGGCCGTCGTCGCCGCCCAGACCGGCCATCTGGACCTCGCCTTCGAGTACACCGCCGAGGCGGCCCTGATGGACCTGCGGGACCTGGAGCACAACACCCGCGACGGGCTGCACATCGCCTCGCTGGCCGGTACCTGGATGGCGCTGGTGGCGGGCTTCGGCGGCATGCGGCGCGCCGGCGAGCGCCTGTCCTTCACGCCCCGGCTGCCCGAGCGGCTCGGCCGGCTCGCCTTCAACGTGCAGTTCCGCGGGCGCCGGCTGCGTGTGGAGATCGGCGCGGACAAGGCCACGTACGCGCTGCTGGACGGCCCGCCGCTGACCCTCCACCACCACGGCGAACCGCTCACGGTGAGCGGCGGCGAGCCGACGGTCCGGGCCGTACCCCACGCCGTCCGCCGTCCGGCCCCCGAGCAGCCACCACACCGGGCCCCCAACGGGGGCTGAGGCCCGGTCGTTTCAGGTCAGGAGCCGGACGGCGGGCACAGCGTCCGCCGTCCGGCTTTCCGGGCAGCCCGCACGAGCCGCCGCCGACCGGGGCTGATGTCCACCCGGTTCAGTTCAGCACGCCCGACAGCAGGCCCAGCAGGTCGCCGGTGGCGTCGGCCGCGAGCAGGGGTGGCAGGGCGCCCAGGGCGAGGACGGACAGGGCGGCGGGCCACAGGCGGGGGAGCGGGCTCGTCTGCAGGGCCGCGATCCGGCGGGTGACGGCCCGGTCGGCGAAGTGCAGCGCGCAGGCCGTGCGGGCGCGGCCCGCGGTGAGCGCGGCCCGTGCGAGCGCGCGGGCGGTGGTCCGCCGGTCCCCGACCGTGGCCGCCGCCTGCTC
>NZ_JBSGDB010000396.1:0-8253 GCF_053602155.1 Streptomyces sp. NPDC004561 | reverse complement strand
GGGTGAAGACGAGCGCCGGGACGTCTCGTCCCATCGGCCCTCCAGGTTTCCCCTCGTCGGACACCCGCACGGCCGCCGGGCCGACGAGGACGACGGCTACGCGCTCGCGTTCGTCCACGACCCGGACCGGGGAGCTGCCGACCTGGTGATCCTCGCGGCGCAGGACTTCACCGGCGAGCCGGTCGCGCGGGTGCATCTGCCGGGGCGGGTCCCGCTGGGTTTCCACGGGAGCTGGATTCCGGACGCGTGAGCGCCGGTGATTTGCGATGGTGGACGGTATGCATGCCAAGGACATCCTCATCGACGGCTTCGGCCGCATCCAGGAAGAAGTCCGTGCCACGCTCGACGGCCTCGGACCGGACGAGCTGCACCACCGCCCGGTCCCCGACGCCAACACCGTCGCCTGGCTGGTCTGGCACCTCACCCGGGTGCAGGACGACCACATCGCCGACGCCTTCGACCTCGAGCAGGTCTGGCTCTCCCAGGGCTGGGAGAAGCGCCTCGGCCTCGACCTGCCCCGGCACGACACCGGCTACGGGCACTCCCCCGCCAAGGTCGCGAAGGTGCGGGTGGAGTCGGCCGACCTGCTGGCCGACTACCACGACGCCGTGCACGAGCAGACGGTCGGCACGCTGCGCTCCCTGGCCGCCAAGGACCTCGAACGCGTCGTGGACGAGCGCTGGGACCCTCCGGTCACCGTGGGCGTGCGCCTGGTGAGCGTCCTGTCCGACGACCTTCAGCACATCGGACAGGCCGCCTACCTCAGGGGGCTGATTCAGAGCGCGGCGGCGTAACCGGGCAGGATCACGTCCTCGATGAGGGCCTTGCGCTCGTCGAACGGGATGAACGCGCTCTTGACGGCGTTCACGGTGACCGTGCGCAGGTCCTCGACCGTCCAGCCGGCCTCCTCGACCAGCAGCGACATCTCCCGGGTCATCGTCGTACCGGACACCAGGCGGTTGTCGGTGTTGAGGGTGACCCGGAAGCCGAGGTCCTTCATCGCCGTGATGGGGTGCTCGGCGATCGAGGTGGCGCAGCCGGTCTGCAGGTTGGAGGTGGGGCACATCTCCAGGGCGATGCGGCGGTCGCGCACCCAGGAGGCGAGACGGCCGAGCTTGCTGCCGACGATGTCCTCGGTGAGGCGCACACCGTGGCCGATGCGCTGGGCGCCGCACACCTGGAGGGCCTGGTGGATGCTGGGCAGGCCGTGCGCCTCGCCGGCGTGGATGGTGAACGGCACGCTCTCGCGGCGCAGGTGCTCGAAGGCGGCCAGGTGGTCGGCGGGCGGGAAGCCGTCCTCGGCGCCGGCGATGTCGAAGCCGACGACACCGGCGTCGCGGTAGGCGACGGCGAGGTCGGCGGCCTCCCGGACGCGGTCGAACATCCGCATGCCGCACAGCAGGGTGCCGACGCGGACCGGGGTGCCGGCGGCGGCCGCCTTGGCCATGCCGGCGGCCAGGCCCTCCTGCACGGTCTCCACGACCTCGCTCAGCGCGAGTCCGCCGTTGGTGTTCAGCTCGGGGGCGTAGCGCACCTCGGCGTAGACGACACCGTCGGCGGCGAGGTCGAGGACGTACTCCTCGGCGGTGCGCAGCAGGCCCTCGCGGGTCTGCATGACGGCGAGGGTGTGCTCGAAGGTGGCTATGTAGCGCACCAGGTCGCCGGAGTTGGCGGCCTCGAAGTACCAGGCGGCCAGCTCGTCGGGGTCGGTGGTGGGCAGGGTGTGGCCGACCGCGGCCGCGAGCTCCACCACGGTGGCGGGGCGCAGGCCGCCGTCGAGGTGGTCGTGCAGGACGGCCTTGGGCAGGCGGCGGACGACGTCGGCATCTACGCGCGTAGCAGTCATGGCGGGTCTTTCCTTGAGCGGGCGGTTCTGAGCGGTGGGAGGAGGGTCAGCCGGCGGGCTGGAGCAGGTCCCAGCGGTTGCCGTAGAGGTCCTGGAAGACGGCCACGGTGCCGTACGGCTCGTGCCGCGGCTCCTCCAGGAAGGTGACGCCGGCGGCGGCCATGCGCGCGTGGTCGCGGGCGAAGTCGTCGGTGTGCAGGAAGAACCCGACGCGGCCGCCGGTCTGGTCGCCGACGCGGGCACCCTGCTCCTCGCCCTTGGCGCGGGCGAGCAGCAGCCCGGTGCCGGGGCCCTCGGCATCCCGGCCCCCGGGGCCCGGCTCGACGACGACCCAGCGGGAGCCGTCAGGACGCGGGGCGTCCTCGGCCAGGCGGAAGCCGAGCCGCTCGTGCAGGGCCATGTCGCCGGGGCCGAACCAGTGCGGTGGGTCGCCCGCCGAGCGGCCTTCGGGTGTGGCCCGGGTGATGCGGCCGGGTTCGGCGACGTAGCTGGGGAGCAGCTCCAGGCCGAGTTCCTTGGCGAGTTGCAGATAGGCGGTGTGGGCATGGCCGACCACCTCACCGCCCAGCTGGACGGTACGGCCGTCGGGTGTGCGGGTCTGCTCGACCCGGCCGCCGACGCGGTCCCGGGCCTCCAGGACGAGCACGTCGGTGCCGGCGGCCGCCAGGTCCCGGGCGGCGGCGAGTCCGGCGAGACCCGCGCCGAGCACGATCACGTCGTGATGCATCGCATTCGCTTTCGTCGTGGGGTGGGGTCAGGCCAGGACCAGGCAGTGCTCCGGCCGCCAGCCGAACTCCACCGTCTCGCCGCCGCTCCAGCGGTCCTCCATGCGCGCACGGGCCGTGTTCTGCTCCAGCACCGACAGCGTGACGCCCGGGGCGAGTTCGATCAGATAGGTCGTGGTCGGGCCGCTGTAGACGGTGTCGCGGATCACCCCGTTCAGCACCGACATGCCCGGTTCGAAGTCCGACAGCCAGATCTTCTCGGGCCGCACGGACACGCTGACGGCCGTGCCGTCCGCGATGCCGCCGCGGCGGCCGACCGGGAGGGCGGGACCCTGCTCCAGGGCGACCGCGCCGTCCCGGTAGGTGCCCGTCATCAGGTTCGAGGTGCCCATGAAGGCGGCCACGAACCGGCTGGCGGGGTGCTCGTAGACGTCCTCGGGCGTGCCGCACTGCTCGATGCGGCCCTCGTTCATCACGGCGATCCGGTCGGACATGGTCAGCGCCTCGTCCTGGTCGTGGGTGACGAAGACGAAGGTGATGCCGACCTCGCGCTGGATCTGCTTCAGCTCCACCTGCATCTGCCGGCGCAGCTTCAGGTCCAGGGCGGCCAGCGGCTCGTCGAGGAGCAGCACGGCCGGACGGTTGACGAGCGCGCGGGCCAGGGCGACGCGCTGGCGCTGACCGCCGGAGAGGGTGCGGGGCTTGCGGTCGGCGAGCCCGGCGAGCTGGACCAGCTCCAGCATCTCGCCGACGCGCTGCCGCATCTCCGGCTTGTCGACGCCCTTGCGCTTGAGGCCGAACGCCACGTTGTCGGCGACGCTGAGGTGGTCGAAGAGCGCGTAGCTCTGGAAGACCGTGTTGACGTTGCGCCGGTTCGGCGGCAGCGCGGTCACGTCCTCGCCGGCCAGCAGCACCGAGCCCTCGGTCGGGTCGCTGAATCCGCCGATCATGCGGAGCGAGGTGGTCTTGCCGCAGCCGGAGGGGCCCAGCAGGGAGAAGAAGTGGCCGGCCTCGATGTCGAGGTCGAGGCGGTGGACGGCGTAGGAGTCCGCGAACTGCTTGGAGACGCCGTCGAGCCGGACGGCAGGGATCGCGTCCATGGGTCACTCCCCGGAGAGGATGTCGAGGCCGCCGCGGCGGCCGAAGAGGCGCGGGATGAAGAGGGCCAGGGCGATCAGCACGATCGAGCCCGCGAGCATCAGGGTGCCGACGGCGTTGATGGTCGGCTGCACACCGAAGCGGATCGCCGAGTAGATCCGCACGGACAGGGGCTGGGGGTCGACGCCGGTGGTGAAGTAGGCGAGGACGAAGTCGTCGAAGACCAGCGCGAAGATCAGCACGGCGGCGGCCAGTACGGCGGGCAGCAGGGCGGGCAGGGTGACCAGGCGCACCGCCTGCCAGCGGGTGGCCCCGAGGTCCATGGCGGCCTCCTCCACCTCCGGATTCAGCGCGGCGACCCGGGAGCGGAGGATGACGGTGACGTACGAGATGGAGAAGGTGATCTCGGCGAGCATCACCGTGCCGGTGGACAGGGCGATGCCGAGGCCCTTGAAGAGCAGCATCGAGGCGACGCCGGTGACGATCTCGGGTGTGACCAGCGGCACCAGCATGACCAGGCCGGCCAGCGAGCCCAGCCGGGTGCGGCAGCGGACCAGGCCGAGCGCGAGCGCCACGCCGAGGACGACCGAACCGGCCATCGCCACCAGGGAGATCCGCAGGCTGGTGCCGAGGGAGGAGATCAGCACGTCGTCGTGGACGAAGGCGCGGTACCAGCGCAGGCTGAACCCGCCGAAGACGGTCAGGGACTTCTTGGAGTTGAAGGAGAACAGGGCGACGACGCCGATGGGCAGATAGAGCAGCGCGAAGAAGAGCGCGGTGACGGCGACGAGGACGCGGGGCCTGCGGTCGGCGCGGCCGCGTCGCGTACGGCTCCGGGTGGCCGGACGGGCCGGGGCGGTGGCGGAGGGCAGCTTGAGCAGGGTCATCGGCGGGCCTCCGCCTCGTCCTTGCGGGTGCGGCGCAGATAGCCGAGCATCCCGATCAGCAGCACCAGCATCAGCAGCATCGTGAGCGCGGAGCCCAGCGGCCAGTTCTGGCCCTGGAAGAACTTGTCCTGGATCAGGTTGCCGATCATGATCTGGTCCGGTCCTCCCATGAGCTGTGCGCTGACGAAGTCGCCCATGGCGGGCAGGAAGACCAGGACCAGCCCGGCCGCCGCGCCCTGCCGGGTGGCCGGCAGGGTGACGAAGAAGAAGGTGCGGACCGGGCCGCCGTACAGGTCGCGGCCCGCCTCGATGAGGGAGACGTCGAGGCGTTCCAGGGCCGCGTACAACGGGATGATCATGAAGACGACGAAGCCGTAGACGAGTCCCGCGACCACCCCGGTCCCCGTGTTGAGGATCTTCGTGCCGCCGTCGGCCAGACCCACCGCGCGCAGTGCGCGCAGCACGGGTCCGTCGTCGGACAGGACCACCGACCAGCCGTACATGCGGACCAGGTAGTTGGCGAAGAAGGGCACCACGATCGCGGCGATCAGCGCGTGCTTGTAGCGTCCGCCGTGCAGGGCGATGGTGTACGCCACCGGGTAGGCGATCAGCAGGCAGATCACACAGGTCAGCACGGCGTAGCCGAGGGAGCGGACGAGGACCTCGGTGTAGGCGGGGTCGGCGAGGGCGCGCACGCCGGACAGGTCGAAGCCGAAGCGCGGGTTGCCGAGGTCGTCGGTGGTGCCCACGGCGAGTACGGCGACCAGGACCAGCGAGGCGATCAGGAAGCCGGTCATCCACAGGGTGCCCGGCAGCATCAGCCAGGTCCATATGCGCTCGCCGTCGGCGGCGCGCCGGCGCGGGCGGGAGGGGGAGCGGAGCAGCGCCATGTCAGCCCGCCTTCACATGGGTCCAGGCGGTGTCGCGGGCGTCCTCCGCCGCGCGGCCGCCGTTGCGGAAGAAGAGGTCCGCCCTCAGGTCGTCCTCGGTGACGAGGCACTCGGGGAAGGGCTTGACCAGCTCGGCGTACGTCTTCTCGGTGCCGGCGATCGGCATCGGGTAGCCGATGTACTCGATGTTCTTCTTCGCGTTCTCCGGCCGCAGCATGTAGTCGATGAAGAGCATCGCGGTCCCGGGGTGCGGGGCGTTCCAGGGGATGGCGTAGCAGTCGGAGTTGATCGGCGTGCCCTCCTTGGGGGCCTCGAAGCCGAACACGGAGGGGTCCTTGGCCTGGTTGAGCATGGCGGCCATGTCGCCGCTCCAGGCCTGGGTCATGACCGCGTTGCCGTTGAGGAGGTTGTTGTAGCTGTCGCTGGAGAAGCCGCGCAGCCGGGGGCGCAGGGTGCCCAGCAGTGAGGTGATGCGGCCGAGGTCGTGGCGGTCGCCGGTGCTGACCCCCAGACCGAGTTCGAGGGCGCCCATGCCGAGGACCTCGTCGCGGTCGTCCAGCAGGAAGACCTTGCCCTCGGCCTTGTCGCTCCACAGATCCCGCCAGGAGCCGGTCAGTTCGCCGATCCGGTCACGACGCCAGCCGATGCCGGTCTTGTACGCGGTGAAGGGGACGGTGTGCGCGGAGCCGGGGTCGTACCAGGGGTCGGCGAAGTAGGCGTAGGCGCCGAATATGGCGTGCGCGTTGGGGAGCTGGCTGTGGTCGATGCGGCGCAGCCGGCCTCCGCGCACCAGGCGCTGGGCCCATTTTGCGGTCGGGAAGACGACGTCGTAGCGGTTGCCGGCGTTGAGCTTGGCGACCATGCCTTCCATCGAGTCGAAGTTCGACTGGATGACCTTGACGCCGTATTCCTTCTCGAAGCCCTTGAACACGGAAGGGTCGACGTAGTCGGCCCAGTTGAAGTAGACGAGATCGCCGTCGACGCGTGCTTTGACGGGGGCGAGCTGCCGGGCGTCCGGCGTTCTGGCGGGCATGAACCCGCAGCCGCCGACCGCGGCGCCGAGCAGACCGCAGGCGCCCGCCCGCAGCAAGGAGCGTCGGGTCGGTGGGAGTACCTCGGGGGACACGGAACGTCCTCTCCGTCGAGGAACGGCACAACTCCAGGGCTGGACCGGCTGGTCGGCTCACGGAGGCCCTGACTCCGTGGGAAGGACCGGTCTGGGGAGGGTACGAGCGTGCGTCAGCGGGGGAGGGGTAATCCGGTCCGGAGGCGTCCGGTGTACGGCGCGCGGGAGGACGTCACAGCGTGCCCCCCGCCAGGTCGTCCCGCACCCGGCGGGCGAACCAGCCGACGGCGGCCTCGCGCTGCGAGAGCGGGCCCGGCTCGAAGCCGGGCGTGGTCAGGCCGGCCTGCACCCGCTCCACCAGTTCGGCGTCCTCGTCGTTGGTGACCCAGCCGATGTGGATGTTCAGCCGGCGGGCCAGCCGGGTGCGGACGCTCTCGCCGTGCTTCGTGTAGAACGCGCCGGGGATCGCCGCCCGGTCCTGGGCGGTGGGCAGGGCGGTCCACGCGAGCACGTGGTCAGGGTAGAAGTCGATGAGCGTGTTCGGGTAGATCACGGCGTACCGCCACACGCGCCGGTCGGCCTCGGTGAGCCCCGGCATCGGAGTCGCCAGCCGCTGGTAGAGCCGCTCGGTCCAGTTCGAGGAGGGTTTGTCCCGCAGCGGTGACTCGAACAGGACGTAGTTCTCCTGGACGTCCACGGTGTACGCCTGGTAGTCCAGCAGCCGCATCAGCGCGGGGTGGGCCACGGGGACGTGGTAGCCCTCGAGGTAGTTGTCGACGATCACCTTCCAGTTGGCGTTCTGCTCCTCGCCGCCCGCCAGGTCGTGGATGCGGTGCCTGCCGACCGGGACGAGGCCGGGCCCGGTGTAGCGGCCGACGGCCTCGGCGAGACCGGCGCAGGACTGCGCGAGCGGGGTCGCCTCCATGTCGAGGTTGACGAAGACGAAGCCCAGGAAGGACTCCACGTTGACCGGGTGCAGTCCCAGCTTCGGCTTGTCCAGGCAGGGGATCCGGCGCGCCTCGGGGGCGCCGACGAGGCGTCCGTCCAGCTTGTAGGTCCAGCCGTGGTACGGGCAGCGGATCGCCTTGCCGGAGGGCTCGGGCGCGCTGACCAGACGGGTGCCGCGGTGCCGGCAGACGTTGAGATGGGCGGCGAGTCCGCCGTCCTCGGTACGGACGACCAGCACCTCCCGGCCGGCGGCGGTCGCGGTGAGCCGTGCGCCGGGGCCGGGGAGGTCGGACTCATGGCAGACGAGCTGCCAGGACCTGGCGAAGATACGGTCGGTCTCGGCCTCGGCGACGACCGGATCCGTGTAGTAGCGGGCGGGCAGTGCTTCCCCGGGGTGCTCGGCCGGCGGCCCCGGTGGGGCGGCCGGGTGGGCGGCTTCCCGCGTGGTCGAGGGGTTCATCGGGTCCTCCTCCGCGCCGCGGCGGCGGCGATGGGCGGTGAGGCTGTGCGCGGAACGCACGGCAGGCGGGCTTGCGGCCTGCCGGGATCCGGCTGACTAATTGGTTAGTCAGAGTGGGACCGCGATGGGCCCAAGTCAAGACTTGTGGGCTGACTAATTAGTTAGTTAGTGTCGGGGCAGGCGGATGGACCGGGCCGGCAGACGCCCGCCGCGGCACATCCCGCAAGCCCGCGGACCTCGTCCGCGCCACACCTGGCGACCGGATCCGGCCGCCCAGGTCCTGGTGGTGCGGAGGCGGTGCGCCAGTACGTCTCCGGCCCACTGGGTGACGGC
>NZ_JBSGDB010000395.1:0-8264 GCF_053602155.1 Streptomyces sp. NPDC004561 | reverse complement strand
GGCCGCGGAGCTGTTGCGCAGGCTGCACGGAGCTGCCGCTTCGGCCCCTCGCCCGTCCGGGCGGGGGGCCGTTGCCGGACAGTCGCCTCCCCCGTCCATGGACTGACGTACCGTCAGGAGGCAGGCGCATGCGGCTCGGTCTCGCACTCGGGTACTGGGGACGCGGTCCGAGCCGGGACCACGTCCCGCTCGCACAGGAGGCGGAACGGCTCGGCTACGACTCCGTGTGGACGGCGGAGTCCTGGGGCTCGGACGCCTTCACACCGCTCACCTGGATCGCCGCGCAGACGTCAACGATCAAGCTGGGCACGGCCGTTGCCCAGATGGCCGCACGCGCGCCGACCACCACCGCGATGCACGCCCTGACCCTGGACCACCTCTCCGGCGGACGGATGATGCTCGGCCTCGGCCTGTCCGGACCGCAGGTGGTGGAGGGCTGGTACGGCCGCCCGTTCCCGGCGTCGCCGCTGACCGCGACCCGGGAGTACGTGGACGTCGTACGGCAGGTGCTGCGGCGCGAGGCGCCGGTGGAGGTGGACGGCCGGTTCCACCCGCTGCCCTACCGCGGCCCGGACGGCACCGGCCTCGGCAGACCGCTCAAGCCGATCACCCACCCGCTGCGCCCCGGGCTGCCGGTGCTGCTCGGCGCCGAGGGACCGAGGAACGTGGCGCAGACGGCCCGGATCGCCGACGGCTGGCTGCCGCTGTACTGGGCGCCGAGCCGGCCCGAGGTGTACGGAGAGGTGGTGCGGGAGTTGCCCCGGGGGTTCCTGGTGGCCGCGATGGCCCGGGTGAAGGTGTGCGACGACGTCGCCGAGGGACTGCTGCCCGTCAAGGCGATGCTCGGCTTCTACATCGGCGGGATGGGCCACGCCTCCCGCAACTTCCACGCCGACCTCATGGCGCGCATGGGCTACGCGGAGGAGGCCCGCCGGGTCCAGGAGCTGTTCCTGGCGGGGCGCCGCGAGAAGGCGGTGCTGGCCGTGCCGGACGCCTTCGCCGACGAGATCTCCCTGGTCGGTCCGCGCGAACGCATCGCGGAGCGGCTGGAGTTGTGGCGCAAGGGCCCGGTGACGGACCTGCTGGCCCTGTCACCGGACCCGTACACCCTGCGGGTCCTCGCGGAGCTGAACTCCTAGGAACCGCTGCTGAGCTGACCCGCCGACGGCACCTGGTTCTTGACCGGTGCACCGGCGCTCGCGCCCGCGCCCTTGACCTTGTTGATGACGTCGTCGAAGGCGCCGGCCGCGTTCGCGTCACCGCCCCGCAGCTTGGCCGGCAGGCCCTTCAGGCTCTCGATGCCCGCGCTGAGCGGGGCGAGCGCCTTCGAAAGGTGCGGGTCGCCCTTGGCGTTGCGCTCGGCCGCCTTGAGCCGGTTGTAGGTGAAGGCACCGGCGAGACCGGCCTTCAGCAGGGCGGCCTTGCGGCCCTGGGCGCCCTTCTTGAACTTGCCCGCCTTCCAGGGCTTCACGATCCACTGGTAGGTGGCGCCGGCCGCGAGGCCCGCGTTCGCCACGAACCGGGTCTTGGCGAGCTTCTGCCGTTCGGCGGACGTGGTCGGGCTGGGGGTGGCGGCGGCGGGCATCGCCTGTACCGCCGCGGTGTCCTTCGTACTGGTGGTCGCGCTGCTCCCGCAGGCGGTGGAACCTGCCAGCAGGGCGCAGCACAGGGTGAGCGCCACACCAAGGCGTCGTATCGGTACGGGCACGAGGTCCCTCCGGGCGTGTCTCCCCGAGCGGTTGCTTCCTCAGGCAGGTTCACCCGGCGGGAGCGGCCGCACCACTCGGGGGACGCCGTTCGGGTTTCAGCGTGCGCGCTCCGGCAATCCGGAGAGTATGTCCCCTCGATATCGCAACGGTGCGAATCAGGCCGGGACGGTCATCGCGGTCGTCGCCGACATCATGGCGTTGATCCTCGGCCTGTGGATCCTCATGTATGTGCTGGACGCGAACCGGGCCAACAGCCTGGTCCAGTTCATCCACCACGTCGCCGCCTGGCTGGCGAGCTGGTCTTACGACCTGTTCACCTTCCACCAGGCCTGGGCCCGGGTGGTCGCCGGGTACGGCCTCGCAGCGGTGGTCTACCTCTTCATCGGCCATGCGGTGGCCAACCGCATCCACCGGCACTGACCCCGAACCGGCCCCCGGCTGCCCGCTGCTGGTGCAAGCACTAGCGGCAGCAGTCGGGGGTCAGTCCGGCCGGCAGGTGCTCGCCGCCGAAGACGGCGCAGGTGGCCTCGTGGCCACCGAGCGCGGCCACGGCGAGCAGCAGCGAACCCGCCGTCCACGTGGTGAGTTCGCGCGGCCAGACGGCCTTGTCCTCGAAGACGTACCCCGTCCAGTACAGGCCCGACTCCGGGTCCCGCAGGTGCTGGATGGACTGCAGGATCTCCAGGGCCCGGTCGGACTCGCCCACCGCCCAGAGGGCGAGGGCGAGTTCGCTGGACTCACCGCCGGTCACCCAGGGGTTGGGGACCACGCAGCGCACACCGAGGCCCGGGACCACGAACCGGTCCCAGGACTCCGCTATGCGCGCCTCGGCCTCCGCTCCGGTCAGGGCCCCGCCGAGGACCGGGTAGTACCAGTCCATCGAGTAGCGGTCCTTGTCCAGGAAGCGCTCGGGGTGCCTGCCGATCGCGTGGCGCAGCGCGCCGACCGCCAACTCCCAGTCGGGCTGCGGTTCCTCACGCTGCTCGGCGATGGCGAGCGCGCAGCGCAGCGCGTGGTGCACGGAGGAGCTGCCGGTGAGCAGGGCGTCGGACGTGGGCGTGCCGTCGTCGTCGCGGCGCCAGCCGATCTGGCCGCCGGGCTGCTGCAGGCGCAGCACCCATTCCATGGCCGCGTAGACGCAGGGCCACATGCGGTCCAGGAACGTGTCGTCGCCGGTGGAGAGGTAGTGGTGCCAGACGCCGACGGCTATGTAGGCGACGAAGTTGGACTCGCGGGCGCGGTCGGTGACGTCGTCGTGGGCGCCGTCGGCGTAGGCCGCGTACCAGGAGCCGTCCTCGTTCTGGTGCCGGGCGAGCCAGAGGTAGGCCCGTTCGGCGGCCTCGTGCTCGCCGGCCGCGTCCAGGGCCATGGCGGCCTCGGTGTGGTCCCACGGGTCGAGGTGGTGGCCCCGGAACCACGGGATCGCGCCGTCCTCCCGCTGCACGGTGAGGATGCCGCGGACGGTCGCGGCAGCCTGCTCGGCGGTGAGGACCCCGGGCAGGACGAGGTGTTCTGTCCGGGGGGTGGTCACTTGGCGGCCACCTCGGAGGTCTCGTCGAGGCGGGGCAGGTGGGGCTTGGTCGCGTAGACGACGAAGCTCTTGCCGATGATCGGGTTCAGCGCCTGCTCGGCGACCCGGGTGGCCAGCGGCTTCTTCATGATGTCCCAGACCAGCAGCTTGTGGTACGCCCGCACCGGCAGCGCCTTGTCGTTGTCCACGCCGAAGGCGCACTTGAGCCACCAGTACGGCGAGTGCAGGGCGTGCGCGTGGTGGCTGCCGTACGGCTTCAGGCCGGCCTCGCGGATCTTCGCGACCAGTTCGTCCGCCTTGTAGATGCGGATGTGGCCGCCCTCGACCTCGTGGTAGGCGTCGGACAGCGTCCAGCAGACCTTCTCGGGCCCGTAGCGCGGCACGGTGACGGCGATGCGGCCGCCCGGCCTGAGCACGCGCACCATCTCCGCGAGGACGCCCTTGTCGTCGGGGATGTGCTCCATCACCTCGGAGATGATGACGACGTCGAACGACTCGTCCGGGAACGGCAGCGCGAGGGCGTCGCCCTCCATGGCGGTGGCGGTGGCGCCCTCGGGGGCCTCCCCGGCCTCCTTCATCGCCGCGAACCACTTGGCGACCTCGCGGATCTCCTCGCCGTTCTGGTCGAGGGCCACGACCTGCGCGCCGCGCCGGTAGCACTCGAAGGCGTGCCGGCCGGCCCCGCAGCCGAGGTCCAGGACTCGGTCGCCGGGGGCGAGCGGGAACCGGGAGAAGTCGACGGTCAGCACGTGGCCCTGCTTTCGGTGTAGACGCCGGTGTCACTCGTCGAGGCCGCGGACGCGACACTCGCCGATGCCGTGGAGCGGCCGGGGTTCCGGGGCGCGGAGGGGACGGCGGCCGTGGGGTGGCCGGGGCCCGCGGAGCGTGCGATGGCCTCGCGGTAGCGGGCCACGGTTCCCTCCGCGGCACGCGCCCAGGTGAACTTCCGCAGCACCCGCTCGCGGCCGGCGCGGCCGAGCCGGACCCGCAGCTGCCGGTCGCCCAGCAGCCGGCCGAGCGCGGCGGCCAGCGCCCCGGCGTCGCCGGGCGGCACGGCCAGGCAGGTCTCGCCGTCGCGGCCGACGACCTCGGGGATCGCGCCGCCGGTGGTGGCGACCAGCGGGGTGCCGGTGGCCATGGCCTCGGCGGCGGGCAGCGAGAAGCCCTCGTACAGCGAGGGCACGCAGGCGACCTCGGCGGAGCGGGTCAGGTCGACCAGCTCGGCGTCGGAGATGCCCTTGACGAACTCGACGGCGCCCTCGAGGCCGTAGCGCTCGACCGCCTGGGCGACCGGGCCCTCCTGCGGGCGCTTGCCGACGACGACGAGATGGGCCTGCGGGTGCTCCGTGCGCACCTTGGCGAGCGCCTCGACCAGGAAGACCAGGCCCTTGAGGGGCACATCGGCGCTGGAGGTGGTGACGATCCGTCCGGGCACCTCGGCCACGGCCGGATTCGGCGAGAAGAGGTCGGTGTCGGCGCCGATGTGGACCACGTGGACACGGTCGTCGCGGACGCCGAGGTGGTCCACGATCTCCTGCCGGGAGGTGCCGGAGACGGTGAGGACCGAGGGCAGGCGGCGGGCGACGCGCTTCTGCATCCGGGTGAACGCGTACCAGCGGCGCACCGAGTAGCGGCGCTGCCAGGTGCCGGCCGCGTCGAGCTCCAGCTGCCGGTCGACGGTGATGGGGTGGTGGATGGTGGTGACCAGGGGCGCGCCGATGTCGCCCAGCAGCCCGTAGCCGAGCGTCTGGTTGTCGTGGACGACGTCGAACTCGCCGCGCCGGGCCCGCAGCAGGCGGCGGGCGCGCAGGGAGAAGGTCAGCGGCTCGGGAAACCCGCCGGTCCACATGGTCGCCACTTCCAGGGCGTCGATCCAGTCCCGGTACTCGTCCCGCTTCGGGGTGCGGAAGGGGTCCGGCTGGCGGTAGAGGTCGAGGCTGGGCAGCTCCGTCAGGGTGAGACGGGGGTAGCCCTCGTCGAGCACGGGGTACGGCTGGGAACCGATGACCTCCACCCGGTGGCCGAGGCGGGCCAGCTCGCGCGAGAGATGCCGTACGTAGACGCCCTGCCCGCCGCAGAACGGGTTCCCTTTATAGGTGAGGAGTGCGATGTCGAGCGGTCGCTCGCCGTCGGCAGCGGAGTCCTCCCGGGCACCCGCTTCCCGGGCCTCAGCGGTCACTCTGTGCCCCCTTCTGCCAGCACTGTCCCGCGAGACTACGACGGGACGCTAATCTAGAACAAGTTTCAGACTTGATCGTTCAAGAGCCTCTGAATCTACCGGCAGGTAGGGGCGCTGTGAGCAGTGGATCAGGTGATTCGCGCCACGGCGCGCAGCCCTGTCATGCTGTCTGATCACGTGCCCTACCGACACCCTCACCGATTGTCACGGAACGGGACCCATGCCTGCGGAAGCCAGTACGTCGCGCCCGGCCTCGCCTCCCCTCACGGAGCGGCAGGAGGCACGCCGCCGCCGGATCCTGCACGCGAGCGCCCAGCTGGCCAGCCGGGGCGGTTTCGACGCGGTGCAGATGCGCGAGGTCGCCGAGTCGTCCCAGGTGGCCCTCGGCACGCTGTACCGCTACTTCCCGTCCAAGGTCCATCTGCTGGTCGCCACCATGCAGGACCAACTGGAGCACATGCACGGCACGCTGCGGAAGAAGCCCCCGACGGGTGACACGGCCGCCGAACGGGTGGCGGAGACCCTGATGCGCGCCTTCCGCGCCCTCCAGCGCGAGCCGCACCTGGCCGACGCGATGGTCCGCGCCCTCACCTTCGCCGACCGCAGCGTCTCCCCCGAGGTGGACCAGGTCTCCCGGCAGACCACGGCGATCATCCTGGACGCGGTGGGCCTGGAGAACCCCACCCCCGAACAGCTCTCCGCGGTCCGCGTCATCGAGCACACCTGGCACTCGGCCCTCATCACCTGGCTCTCGGGCCGCGCGTCCATCGCCCAGGTGAAGATAGACATCGAAACGGTCTGCCGCCTGATCGACCTGACGGAACCGGACTCTTCGCACTGAGCGCCCCAGCCGTGGCGGCGGGCCTCCTCCTGGGGGGCGGCCAGGGAGACCTGCCGGGTGCCGGCGTGGGTCTTCCGTTCCCGCTCCAGTGGGCCCTCGCCGCAGGAGGCACACAACAGCTCGAAGCTGCTGGCGGGTTCGGCGCCGTAGCCGTGCCGGACGCTACTCCTCGGGCGGGAACACCGGTTCGCCGCAGCCCAGCAGCGTGATCACGATCGCCTCCACCGGGCAGTTCTCGGCCGCCGCCAGGACGTGCTCGCTCGCGTCGGTGTCCGGCTCGACGGGACGGGACTGGCGGGCGGAGTCGAGGCGGAAGCCGTCCGGGGCGCGGTGGAGGCACTGGGCCGAGCCGATGCACACGGACCGGTCGACCTCGACGTGCCAGCGGTCGCCCATGGGCTACGCCCCCGCCGGGAGGTGGATCATCTTGTGCTCCAGGTACGCGCCGTAGCCCTCGGGGCCGAACTCCCGCCCCAGACCGGAGTCCTTGTAGCCGCCGAACGGGCCCAGCATGTCCAGGCTGAAGGTGTTGACGGAGTAGGTGCCGGTGCGGACCTGCCGTGCGACCTCGATGCCGCGCTCCACGTCGGCCGTCCACACGCTGCCGGAGAGGCCGTAGTCGGAGTCGTTCGCGATCTTCACGGCCTCGGTCTCGTCGCCGTACGGCAGCAGGCAGATGACCGGCCCGAAGATCTCCTCGCGGGCGATCCGCATGGAGTTGTCGACGTCGCCGAAGAGGGTCGGTTCGACGTACCAGCCGCGCGCCAGCCCCGGCGGACGGCCGCCGCCGGTGAGGATCTTGGCGCCCTCCTCCTGGCCGAGGCGGATGTAGTCGAGGCTGCGCCGCTGCTGGCGCCGGGCGACCAGCGGGCCGACCTGGGTGGCGGGGTCCAGCGGGTCGCCGACCTTCAGGGCGCTCGCCGCCCGGGCGAAGGCGTCGGCGAACTCGTCGTAGCGGGCGCGCGGGACGAGGATGCGGGTCTGGGCCACGCACGCCTGGCCGTTGTTCATCCAGGCCGCCGGGACGATCCCGGACACCGCCGTCGCGAGGTCCGCGTCGGGGAGCACGACCGCCGCCGACTTGCCGCCCAGCTCCAGGGTGACCCGGGTGAGGTTGCGGGCGGCGACCTCCATCACGCGCCGGCCGGCCGCGACGGAGCCGGTGAAGGACACCTTGTCGACGCCGGGGTGGCCGACCAGGTACTCGCTGACCTCGCGGTCGGCGGGAAGGATGGACAGGACGCCCTCGGGCAGGCCCGCCTCGCGCGCGATCTCACCGAGGAGGTAGGCGTCCAGCGGGGACTCCGGGGACGGCTTGAGCACGACCGTGCAGCCGGTGAGCAGCGCGGGGGCGAGCTTGGCGGCGGCGACGAACTGCGGGACGTTCCACGGCACCACGGCGGCCACCACGCCGACCGGCTCGCGGCGCACGAGGAGCGGGCCGAGGACGCCGTCCCGGCGCTCCTCGTGGACGAAGTCCCGGGCGACCCGGATCGCCGCGTCCCACACCATCATCGCGCCGAGCGCCTGGGCGAGGACGCTCCAGGAGTAGGGCGAGCCGTTCTCGCCGGAGATCACGCGGGCGATCTCCTCGTGCCGGGCGGCGATCCCGTCCTTGATGCGGGTCACGACCTCGATCCGCTCCGCCAGGGTCGTACGCGGCCAGGGGCCCTCGTCGAAGGCGCGGCGCGCGACGGCCACGGCCCGGTCCACGTCCGCCCGGGAGGCGTGCGGCACCCGTCCGACGACCTCCTCGGTGTGCGGCGAGACGACCTCGATGACGTCCTTGCCCAAGGGGTCGGTCAACTCCCCGCCGATGAACAGCTGTCCGTGTTCCACGAGCTCGGTCATGGCCGACTGCCTCCCACCGCACCGCATCTGACGCTGTTTCAGAACTGATACCAGTTCTAGTTACGCGGGGCAATGGGATGCGCCGACCAGGGCCGCGCCGGCATGAACCGAACTACCGAACGCCCACGATCGGGCAGTGGGACGGAGGCCAGT
>NZ_JBSGDB010000394.1:0-8294 GCF_053602155.1 Streptomyces sp. NPDC004561 | reverse complement strand
GCCGGGTGATGGCGTACCGCAAGCACGTCCGCGAGGGCACGGCCGCACCGGTGCTGCTGTGGTGGGTGACCTTCCTCGACGGCTGGCTCCTGCTCGACGGCCACGACCGGGCGGTGGCCGCGCTGGCGGAGGGGCGCACGCCCGAGGCCGTGGTGCTGACCCGGCTGCCGGACGCCGACCGGCGGTGGCAGGGCGCCGCACAGATCACCGAGGCGCACGAGCACCACATGGAGCGGCTCGCCGCCCGTCCGCCGGGACCCGGCGTCGAGCGCCGACGGGCCGCCCTGGAACGGGCCTACGGCGACACCCTCGCCGAACTGCCGTACGCAGTGGTGCCCACCGGGACCTCGCCCCTCCCAGGCGGGGCCCCCGCCTGGGACGCGCTCGCCCGGGCCGCGATGTTTCAATTCCCAGGTGACTGACTACGACGTACTCCGCGTCTTCTGCGGACCCCACGGCGGCTACGGCAACGAACTCGGTGTCGTCCGCGACGGCTCGGTCATGCCCGAGCGGAGCGACCGGCAGGAACTGGCCGCGAAACTCGGCTTCAGCGAGACCGTGTTCGTGGACGACCCCGAGCGCGGGGTGATCGACATCTACACCCCCACCCTGCGCCTGCCCTTCGCCGGCCACCCCTGCGTCGGCACCGCCTGGCTGCTGGACGTGCCCGAACTGGTCACCCCCGCCGGTGTCGTCGGGACCCGCCTGGACGGCGAGTTCAGCTGGATCGAGGCCCGCGCGGAGTGGGCCCCGCCGCGCACCCTGCGCCAGTACGCCACCGCCGCCGAGGTGGACGCGCTCGACGTGCCGCCCAAGGGGGAGTGGATCTACGCCTGGGCCTGGGAGGACGAGGCGGCGGGCCGGGTCCGCGCCCGCGCGTTCCCCGGCCGCGACGACGGCATCGAGGAGGACGAGGCGACCGGCGCCGCCGCGCTGCTCCTGACCGAACGGCTGGGCCGCGCGCTCAACATCGCCCAGGGCAGGGGCTCCCAGATCCTCACCGCACCGCAGCCGCACGGCTGGGTGGAGGTGGGGGGCCGGGTGCTCCTCGAACGCTAGTGCAGTGCCGGACGCCGCGAGCCGGTGAGCCTTTCCGGCCGCAGCACTAGGCGCTCAGCGGGAACTCCTCGCCCAGGGCGCCGAACACCGCCGTGTTGTGGGCGAACGCCCGCCCGCACTCGGCCACCACCCGCTGCCGCTCCAGGTCGTCCGCGCGGATCCCGTCCAGCAGTTCCCGGTAACCCCGCTTGAACGCGGCCGGGTTGGGGATGTCCTCGAAGACGTAGAAGCGGACCCCGTCGCCCTTCCGCGGGAAGCCCCAGGTCCGCTCCGCCCGGTCGCGGATGATCTGGCCGCCGGAGAGATCGCCCAGATACCGGGTGTAGTGGTGGGCGACATAGCCGCCCGGCCAGCGCTCGGCGCACTCGCGCACCCGGTCCGCGTACGCCCGGGTCGCGGGCAGCGCGCTCAGGCCCGCCCGCCACCCCGGTCCCCGCAGATGCGCCAGGTCCCGCTCCAGCGCGGGCAGCCGCAGCAGCTCCGGCCGGACGAACGGCCCGGCCACCGGATCCGCCGCCAGCCGCCCGGCCGCGCTCTCCAGCGCCTCGTAGACGAACCACAGCTGCTCGGTGTAGCGCGCGTACGCGGCCACGCCGAGCCGGCCGCCGAGCAGATCGCTCATGAAGGTCGAGGTCTCCGCCGCCACGTGCTGCTCGTGGGAGGCGGTGCGGATGAGGGTCGAGAAGGAGTCCATGGGCCCGTCCCCGAACTTTTGCCGACAGGTTGTCGGTAAAAGTCTACAAGAGAGAGCCCGCCCTCCGCGAAGGGCGGGCGTGCGATCGCGCCCGGGCCGGTGCGGTCCGGCGCTACGGCAGGGTCAGGATGTCCGCTCCGTCGTCCGTGACCACCAGCGTGTGCTCGAACTGCGCGGTCCGCCTGCGGTCCTTCGTCACCACCGTCCAGCCGTCCTCCCACATGTCGTACTCGTGGGTGCCGAGCGTCAGCATCGGCTCGATCGTGAAGGTCATGCCGGGCCGCATGACGGTCGTCGCGTGCGGGCTGTCGTAGTGCGGGATGATCAGCCCGGAGTGGAAGGACGAGCTGATGCCGTGACCGGTGAAGTCCCGGACGACGCCGTAGCCGAAGCGCTTGGCGTACGACTCGATGACCCGGCCGATGACGTTGATCTGCCGGCCGGGCCGGACGGCCCTGATCGCCCTCTCCAGGGCCTCGCGGGTCCGTTCCACCAGGAGCCGCGACTCCTCGTCCACCTCCCCGACCAGGTACGTGGCGTTGTTGTCGCCGTGCACCCCGCCGATGTACGCGGTCACGTCAAGGTTGACGATGTCGCCGTCCCTGAGGACCGTCGAGTCGGGGATGCCGTGGCAGATGACCTCGTTGACCGAGGTGCACAGGGACTTCGGGAAGCCGCGGTAGCCGAGCGTGGACGGGTAGGCGCCGTGGTCGCACATGTACGCGTGGGCGACCTTGTCCAGCTGGTCCGTGGTGACGCCGGGCGCGATGATCCTCGCGGCCTCCTCCATCGCCTGCGCGGCGATACGGCCGGCGATCCTCATCGCCTCGATGGTCTCCGGGGTCTGCACCTCCGGACCGGTGTACGGCGTCGGCGCGGGCTTGCCGACGTACTCGGGACGGCGGATGTTTCCGGGGACCGAACGGGTGGGAGACAGCTCCCCTGGTACGAGCAGCGACTGGCCAGACATGCCAGCGAGTCTATCCAGCGGACATGGGGGAACATGTCGTTGGCGAGAGGAGCTGTTTCGATGCCCCTGTTCAAGAAGCGCACCGTCGGCAAGCCGGGCGAGTGGTACTACTGCCTGGAGCACAAGAAGGTCGAGGAGGGCCCGGACTGCCCGGGCAAGGACCGCTTCGGGCCGTACGCCTCGCCGCAGGAGGCCCAGCGCGCGATGGAGACCGCCGCCGAGCGCAACCTCCAGTGGGAGAACGACCCGCGCTGGCACGACACCGCCGCCGGCGGGAGCGGCGACGAGGAGTGATCACACCCGCGCGGTGACGGCGGCGGCGCGCCACTCGCGCATCCGCACCGCGTGCTCGTTGGTCCGGGCGTCGTACGCCATGAGCCCCGGCAGGCACAGCGCGAGCAGGGCCATCGCGCCCGCGCAGGCCAGTCCGCCGGACCAGACCGAGGCCCGGACCCCGGCCCAGGCGGCGACACCGCCCGCGCGGACCTGGCCCAGCTGGGGACCCACCGAGTAGGACAGCAACTCGATCCCGGCGAGCCGGCCGCGCAGCTCGTCCGGGATCGTCTGGTTCCACATGGCGGCCCGGAAGATGCCGCTGACCATGTCGAAGCCGCCGCCGAGCGTCAGCAGGAGCAGGACCAGCCAGACGTTCCCGCAGACGCCGGCCGCCGCCACCGCCAGGCCCCACCCGGCCGCCGACAGCACCACCATCAGGCCGTGCCGGTGGACGCGCGAGGCCCAGCCGCCGGTCAGGCCCACCAGCAGGGCCCCGGCCGGGAGACTCGCGTACATCAGCCCGAGCGCCCAGTCGGCGTGCAGGTCGTCGGCGAGGAACGGCAGCACCGCCAGCGGCATGGCCAGGAACATCGCCGCGAGGTCCACCCCGTAGGTGCCGAGCAGTTCCTTGCGGCTCCAGGCGTAGCGGGCGCCCTCCGCGACGGCCCGCAGCGACGGCCTCGCGGCCTCGTGGGAGGCGGGGGAGGGGGCGATCCGGGCGATGTAGGCCAGCGAGACGGCGAAGGTCAGCAGGTCGGCGGCATACGCCCAGCCGAGGCCCGCACAGGCCACGACCACGCCGGCGACCGCCGGGCCCGCCACGCCGCCGACGGTCCAACGCAGCGAGTTGAGCGAGGCCGCGGCCGGCATGTCGTCATGGGCGACGATCCGGGGCCACAGCGAGTCCAGGGCGGGGCGCTGGACCGAGCCCAGGGCGGAGGAGAGGGCGGCGACGGCGTACAGCGGCCACATCGCGGGGTGCGGGAGCAGGGCGTCGAGCAGCAGCGCGGCGCTGAGCAGGCCCTGGCCGGCCTCCGTCCACACGATCAGCCTCCGCTTGTCCAGGGCGTCGGCGAGAGCGCCGCCGTACAGCCCGCACACGATCAGCGGCAGCAGTTCCACGGCGCCGACCGCGCCGACGGCCGCGGCGGACCCCGTCAGCTCCTTCAGCTGGACGGGGAGCGCCACGAAGGTCAGGAAGCTGCCGAAGTTGCTGATCAGACCGGACTTCCAGAGCCGGCGGAAGTCGGCGGAGGCCTTCCAGGGGGACAGGTCGGGAAGGAGGGCTCGGGTCACCGGGGCATGCTCGGCCGACCGCGGTCCCCGGGCAACTGCTTTTCCGGGTGAAGGGGGTGGGGAGGTCACCAGGGCGCGGGCGGTGGCGCCGTCAGGATCTCCGCCAGGCGGGACAGGCGGTCGCGGAAGCTCCGCCGGGCCCTCGGAGAGACCCCGCCCCCGTTCTCCCCGGCCGCCGCGCTGACCAGGTGCTGCACGCTGTCCAGGTCCAGCTCCGCCCCCTCGGGCACGGCCAGCGTGTCGTGCGCCATGGCGGCCAGCTCGCCCCCGCCGGCCCCCAGCGCCAGCACCGTCACCCCGGCCCGCCGGGCCGCGTGCACATGCTCCAGCAGCGGCGCGGGCTCCTCGGGAGCCACGACCAGCAGGGTCTCCCCGCGCCGCGCCGCCGCGATCCGGCCGGGCCCGACGGCCAGGTGCGGGGGGTCGGAGGGCCGCGCGTGATGCCGTACCAGCGTCGGCGCCAGCTCCGGCGTGCCCGACCACGCGGCCTCGTCCACCAGGTGCGCGGCCAGATGCCACGGCTCGTACGCGGGCGTGCCCGCCAGCAGCAGCCCGCCCCCGTGCGCCACCACCGATCCGCGCAGCACCCCCGCGAACCGCCGGGTGGCCCCCAGCCACTCCGTCCCGGCGAGCACTTCCCGCAGCAACGCGACCCGTACGGCGTCCATGGGCCCGCATCCTGCCGCAACCGGCCACTTGTGACGCGCAGTTCACCCCGAATTCGCCCGACCCGGGGAGGGAGAGGGGCTCATCCCCGCACCGGCGGGGCCCCGTACGTGTGAGGAGCCGCCCCATGACCGACGTGACCGTCCCCTTCCGCGCCGGCCGCGAGGGATACGCCAGTTTCCGGATCCCGGCCGTCGTCGCCACCGGCTCCGGTGCCCTTCTCGCCTTCTGCGAGGGCCGGGCCGGCTCCGCCGCCGACCACGGCCACATCGACATCGTGCTGAAGCGGTCCACGGACGGCGGCCGCACCTGGGGGCCGCTCGAGGTCGCCGCGCGCAACGGGACCGGCCTCGCCGGCAACCCCGCCCCCGTCGTCCTCGACACCGGCCGGATCCTGCTGGTGCACATCCGGGCCGCCGCCTCCGCCACCGAGGCCGCCATCCTGCGCGGGCGGGTCGCGGAGGCCGACGGCCGCCGGGTGTGGGTGCAGCACAGCGACGACGAGGGCGCGACCTGGTCCCCACCCCGGGAGATCACCGCGCAGGTGAGGAAGCCCGGCTGGCGCTGGTACGCCACCACCCCCGGGCACGCCCTGCAACTGAGCGGCGGACGGGTCCTCGTCCCGGCCAACCACACCCTGCCGCCCACCGGCGGCGACACCGGCGCCGAGGCGAAGTACAACAGCGGCCACTGCCTGCTCAGCGACGACCGCGGCGCGAGCTGGTACCTCGGCTACCTGGACGAGAACACCGACGGGCACGTCAACGTCAACGAGACCACCGCCGCCGAACTCCCCGACGGGCGCGTCTACTTCAACACCCGCAACGACTCCCCCTCGCCCGGGAACCGGGCCGACGCCCACTCCGCGGACGGCGGGCGGACCCTGGTCGAACCCTTCCGGCCGCAGGCCGGGTTGACCGCGCCGGTCTGCCAGGCCGCCGTCCTCCAGGTGCGCGGCCCCGATCTGCTGCTGTTCTCCGCCCCGGCCGACCCCGCCGCCCGCGCCCTGATGACGATCCGCGCCTCCGGCGACGGCGGCACCACCTGGCGGGACGCGTTCGCCGTCGACGGGCTGCCCGCCGCCTACTCCGACCTGGTCCGCGCCGACCGCGACACGGTCGGACTCCTGTACGAGACCGGTGACTTCGGCGCCTACGAGACGATCACCTTCCGCCGGGTGCCGGTGCGGTGTCTCACCTGAGCCCGTGCCGCTCCCGGCACGGACGTAGAGTCGCACCATGACCTCTACCGACAGCGCACAGAAGGCCCCCGCCAAGGACCCCTGGGACCTGCCCGACGTCTCCGGACTCGTCGTCGGCGTGCTCGGCGGCACCGGACCGCAGGGCAAGGGCCTCGCCTACCGGCTCGCCCGGGCCGGCCAGAAGGTGATCATCGGCTCCCGGGCCGCCGAGCGCGCCCAGGCCGCCGCCGCGGAACTCGGCCACGGAGTCGAGGGCGCCGACAACGCGGAGACCGCGCGCCGCAGCGACATCGTGATCGTCGCCGTACCGTGGGAGGGCCACGGCGACACGCTGAAGTCGCTGAGCACGGAGCTGGCCGGCAAGCTCGTCGTGGACTGCGTCAACCCGCTCGGCTTCGACAAGAAGGGCGCCTTCGCACTCAAGCCGGAGGAGGGCAGCGCCGCCGAGCAGGCCGCCGCGCTGCTGCCGGACTCCCGGGTCACCGCCGCCTTCCACCATCTGTCGGCCGTGCTGCTGCAGGACCCGGAGATCGACGAGATCGACACCGACGTGATGGTCCTCGGCGAGGAGCGCGCCGACGTGGAGGCCGTCCAGGCGCTGGCCGGGCGCATCCCCGGGATGCGCGGTGTCTTCGCGGGCCGGCTGCGCAACGCCCACCAGGTCGAGTCGCTGGTCGCGAACCTGATCTCGGTCAACCGCCGGTACAGGGCGCACGCCGGGCTCCGCGTCACCGACGTGTGAGCCGTCCGGGGCGATGGGGGACACTGGTCGTCGTAGCAGTGTCCCCCGACAGGAGCCACCCGTCATGCCCCGCATCGCCCTCTACACCCTCGCCGTCTGCGTGCTCTCCCTCGCCGCGGCCGTCGTCTCCTTCGTCCAGGGCAGCTGGCTGGGGATCGTCTGGGTGCTGCTGGCGGGCCTGTCGTCCAACATGACCTGGTACTACGTGAAGCGCGCCCGCGCCGCCGCCGCGCAGGGCAAGTCCGTCACGGGCTGAGGGTGCAGCCCTCCGGGGTCCCCTGCCAGAAGCGGTACAGGGCCTCGCCGCAGGCGCGCTGGTCGAAGGTGATGCCCAGGCCGTCGAGAATGCCGTCGATCATGTGGAAGAACGCCTGGTTGACGGACGGCAGCCACAGCAGCGCGAACACGAACAGCAGGCCGAACGGCGCGAACGGCTCCACCTGGCGCTTCACCCGGTACGACAGCCAGGGCTCGACCACGCCGTAGCCGTCCAGGCCCGGCACCGGCAGGAAGTTCAGGATCGCCGCCGTCACCTGGAGCAGCGCCAGGAACGCCAGAGCGTACTGGAAGCCGGCGGGCACGCCGTCCAGCGCGTGCAGCCAGAACGGTGCCGTGCACACCGCCGCGAACACCGCGTTCGTCAGCGGGCCCGCCGCCGAGATCAGGCTGTGCCGCCAGCGGCCCCGGATCCGGTTGCGCTCGATGAACACCGCGCCGCCCGGCAGGCCGATCCCGCCCATGATCACGAACAGCACCGGGAGCACGATGCTCAGCAGCGCGTGCGTGTACTTCAGGGGGTTCAGGGTGAGGTAGCCCTTCGCGCCGACCGTGATGTCCCCGCTGTGCAGGGCCGTGCGCGCGTGCGCGTACTCGTGCAGGCACAGGGAGACGATCCAGGCCGTGGTCACGAACAGGAACACCGCGACGCCCGGCCGCGCCGCGTATCCCGTCCAGGTGGCCCAGCCCGTCACCGCCGTCACGGCGAGGATCCCGAGGAACACGGGACTGATCCGCCGGTCGCTGTGGCGGGTGGTGGCGGTGCTCATCGGCAGGCTCCTGTGGCTGCGGGGGACGCGAGAGGATCCGCGAGGACCCGAGACGATACGGGGAAAACGTCTCGCGGTCGCCCCCGGGTTCCGCGAGGGTGGGGGAATGACACGGATGAGGGTGTTCCAGGATGGATCGCGGAGGTGGACCGCGGCACGGTGGACGGCCCGCGGCGGATCCGCGGCCCCTCGGCGCCCTCGTCATCCCGGACGTTCCGGACGGCACGCCGCCGCAACCCGGTGACCTCCCCTTGGCGAGCACCAGCGCGGCCACGGGCAGCAGCAGGGCGCCGACGAGCATCAGTGTGAACGAGGCGCCGCCGTGCGCGAACACGAACCTGCCG
>NZ_JBSGDB010000393.1:0-8312 GCF_053602155.1 Streptomyces sp. NPDC004561 | reverse complement strand
CAGGATCGCGTCCTCGGAGGTGTCGTACGCGGCCGCGTAGCCCTGGCGCACCCGCTGGGCCATCGGGGTCTCGACATAGCCGGGGCAGACCGCGTCCGCCAGGGCGACGGCCGCGTCCCGGGCCGCCGACGCCTCGTCCACCGTCAGCGTCCGGTCGCCGGCGCGGAAGCGCAGCGCGTACGCCAGCGACTTCCTGCCCTCGCCAAGCTGCTCGGCGTTCTCGTACACATCGAACAGCCGGATGGACTCCAGGAGTTCACCGGCGCCCGCGCGCAGCGCCGCCTCGACCTCGGCCGCCGGCACCGGCTTGTCGACGACGAGGGCGACGTCCTGCGTGGCGACCGGGAAGGTGGAGATGCCCGGCGCCTGCGGAGTGCCGGCGCCGGCCGTCTCCAGGGCGTCCAGGTTCAGCTCCATCGCGCAGGTGCGCTCGGGCAGGCCCAGGGCCTTGACGACCCGCGGGTGCAGCTCCCCGGCATGGCCCAGGACCGTCTCCCTGCCGTCGGCGGCGACCACGAACTCGGCGCAGCGGCCGGGGTGCCACGGCCCGTACTGGCCCTTGCGGACGATCAGTTCGACCCCGGCCTCCCGGGCGACCGCGCGTCCCGCCTCGACGGCGTCGGCCCAGTCGGACGGGCGGCCCCTGCCCCACCAGCCGGCCTGCTCGCGGGCTCCCGCGAGCACGACCGCGACATGGCGCGGCTGCTCGGGCAGCACGGAGTTCAGCTCGGCGATCTCCGCTTCGGTGGGACGCCGGTCCAGGGGCAGATGCGTGGCCGCACCCTGCTCCGCGCGCGGGTGGAAGACCAGACCCGTCTCGAACAGGGCCAGATCGTGCGAGCCCCGGCCGTCGTTGCGCCGCAGGGCGCCGAGCAGGCCCGGCAGCAGCGTCGTACGCAGCGCGGGCTCCTCGTCGTTGAGCGGGTTGACCAGCTTCACGACGCGGCGGGCCGGGTCGTCGGCCGCCAGGCCGAGCTGGTCGAAGACCTGCTCGCCGAGGAACGGGTAGTTCGGCGCCTCGACGTAGCCCGCGCCGGCCAGCGCGCGGCCGACCCGGCGGTGCAGCCGCTGGCGGCTGGTCAGACCGCGGCCCGAGGGGAGCTTGGGCAGCGTGGAGGGCAGGTTCTCGTAGCCCTCCAGGCGGATGACCTCTTCGGCGAGGTCGTTGGGGTCGGCCAGGTCGGGACGCCAGGACGGGACCGTGACGGTCAGCTCGTCCTGCCCGTAGACGTCGCAGCCGACCTGCTGGAGCCGGCGTACGACCGTCTCGCGGCCGTAGTCGACGCCCGCGACCCGGTCCGGGTGGTCGGCCGGGACGGTGATGGTGTGCGGCGCGGACGACGCGACGACCTCGGTGACGCCCGCCTCGGCCGTACCGCCCGCGAGCAGCACCAGCAGGTCCACGGTGCGCTGGGCGGCGGCGGCCGCGGCCTGCGGGTCGACGCCGCGCTCGAAGCGGCGGGACGCCTCGGAGAGCACCTTGTGGCGGCGGCCGGTGCGCGCGACGGAGACGGCGTTGAAGTGGGCCGCCTCGATCACCACGTCGGTGGTCGCGTTCACGGAGTCCGCGTGGTCGGCGATCTCCGTGTTGGCGCCGCCCATCACGCCGGCGAGGCCGATGGGGCCGCGGTCGTCGGTGATGACCAGGTCCTCGGCGTGCAGCTTGCGCTCGACGCCGTCGAGGGTGACGAGCGTCTCGCCCTCCTCGGCGCGGCGCACGCCGATGGTGCCCTGGACCAGCCTGCGGTCGTAGGCGTGCAGGGGCTGGCCGAGCTCCATCATCACGTAGTTGGTGATGTCGACGGCGAGCGAGATCGGGCGCATGCCGACCTTCTGCAGCCGGCGCTGCAGCCAGATCGGGGAGCGTGCCTCCGGCTCCAGGCCGGTGACCGTGCGGGCGGTGAAGCGGTCGCAGCCCGCGGCGTCGGAGACCCTGACCGGGTAGCCGTAGGCGTTCGGCGCCGGTACGTCGATCAGGGCGGGGTCGCGCAGCGGCAGGCCGTAGGCGATGGCGGCCTCGCGGGCGACGCCGCGGATGGACAGGCAGTCGCCGCGGTTGGCGGTGACGGCGATGTCCAGGACCTCGTCGACCAGTTCCAGCAGCTCGACGGCGTCCTTGCCGACCTCGGTCTCCGGCGGCAGCACGATGATGCCGTGCGTGCCGTCGTCGCCCATGCCCAGCTCGTCGCCGGAGCAGATCATGCCGTGGGACGTCCTGCCGTACGTCTTGCGGGCGGCGATGGAGAAGCCGCCGGGCAGGGTGGCGCCGGGGAGGACCACGACGACCTTGTCGCCGGCCGCGAAGTTGCGGGCGCCGCAGACGATCTCCTGGGGCTCGCCGGTGCCGTTGGCCTGGCCGACGTCGACGGTGCAGAAGCGGATCGGCTTCTTGAAGCCCTCCAGCTCCTCGATGGTCAGCACCTCGCCGACGACCAGCGGGCCCTTGAGGTCGGCGCCGAGCTGCTCGACGGTCTCCACCTCCAGGCCGGCCGAGATGAGCTTGGCCTGGACGTCACGGCCGGTCTGGGTCGCCGGCAGGTCGACGTACTCCCGCAGCCAAGAAAGCGGGACCCGCATCAGATCTCCATCCCGAACGGCCGGGTGAACCGGACGTCACCCTCGACCATGTCTCGCATGTCCTCGACGTTGTGGCGGAACATCAGCATCCGCTCGATGCCGAACCCGAAGGCGAAGCCGCTGTACTTCTCCGGGTCGACACCGCAGGCGGTGAGCACCCGCGGGTTGACCATGCCGCAGCCGCCCAGCTCGATCCAGCCCTCGCTGGAGCAGGTGCGGCAGGGCCGGTCCGGGTTGCCGACGGACTCGCCCTTGCAGACGTAGCAGAGCATGTCCATCTCGGCGCTGGGCTCGGTGAAGGGGAAGAAGTTCGGCCGCAGCCGGGTCTTCATGCCCTCGCCGAACAGCGACTGGACCATGTGGTCCAGGGTGCCCTTGAGGTCGGCCATGGTCAGGCCCTCGTCCACGGCGAGCAGCTCGACCTGGTGGAAGACGGGCGTGTGCGTGGCGTCCAGCTCGTCGGTGCGGTAGACGCGGCCCGGGCAGATCACGTAGACCGGCAGCTCGCGCTCCAGCAGGGAGCGGATCTGGACCGGCGAGGTGTGGGTGCGCAGCACGACACCGGACTCGGTGCCGCCGCCCTCGCCCTGCACGAAGAAGGTGTCGGCCTCGCCGCGGGCCGGGTGGTCCGGGCCGATGTTGAGGGCGTCGAAGTTGAACCACTCCGCCTCGACCTGGGGGCCCTCGGCGACCTCGTAGCCCATGGCCACGAAGACGTCCTCGATGCGCTCCGAGAGCGTGGTCAGGGGGTGGCGGGCGCCGGCCGGCACGCGGTCGTACGGCAGGGTGACGTCGACGTCCTCCTCGACGAGCACCCGGGCGTCGCGCTCGGCCTCCAGCTCGGTCTGGCGGGCGGCGAGCGCCTTGTTCACGCCGCCGCGGGCCATCCCGACGCGCTTGCCGGCGTCGGCCTTGGCGTGCGGGGGCAGGGCGCCGATCTCGCGGTTGGCGAGGGCCAGCGGGGAGGCCGGGCCGGTGTGGGCGACCTTGGCCTCGTGGAGCGCGTCGAGGGAGTCCGCGGCGGCGAAGGCGGCGAGCGCCTCGTCCCGCATGCGCTCGATCTCTTCCGGTTTCAACGCCTCGACCTCGACAGGGTCGTACGACTTATTGGGTGCCGACATCTCTTCCCGTGCTTCCGATTGGCTGGCGGGTCCCCGTCACCGACTCGCGAGGGCCGCGTGAAGGACACAAAGGTGCCAAAGGCCGAGTCTAACGGGGCGGAGGTATGCGAAGAGCCCGTGGGCCGTCAGGCGAGATACGCCGGGGCCGCCACGGGCAACGTAAATCGGAACTCGGCGCCGCCGCCGGCGGCGCGGCCGACCGTGATGGTGCCGCCGTGGGCCTCCACGATGCCCTTGACGATGTACAGCCCGAGCCCCGTGCCACCGCGCTTGCTGCCCCGCCAGAAGCGGGTGAAGACGCGGTTCATGGATTCCTCCGGGATGCCGGGCCCCTCGTCGCTCACCGTGACCGACGTGCCGGTTTCCTCACCCTCGCGGGGGGACGCCGTGGGCGTGACGTCAATGGTGACGGTTCCCTCGCCGTGCCGCACGGCATTTTCGATGAGGTTGCTGAGCACCTGGTCGATCTTGTCGGGGTCGGCCCACAGGGCGGGCAGCGGCTGCTCCAGGCGCAGCAGGAAGCGGTCGGCGGGCTGGCCGGCGGCGACATAGGCCTGGATGTGCCGGGAGACGGCGGCGCCGATGTCGACGGGCTGCCGGCGCACCTCCAGGCGCCCGCTGTCGATCCGCGAGATGTCGAGCAGCTCGGCGATGAGGCGGGTGACGCGGTCGGCGTCGGCGTCGACGGTCTCCAGCATCAGCCGCTTCTGGTCGTCGGTGAAGCGCTCCCACTTGGCGAGGAGCGTGGCCGTGAAGCCCTTCACGGAGGTCAGCGGGGAGCGCAGCTCATGGGCGACGGTGGCGATCAGTTCGGCGTGGCTGCGCTCGGTCCGGCGGCGCGCCTCGGTGTCCCGCAGGGAGACGACCACGCGCCGCACGGGCCCGAGGGGCTCGGCGCGCACGTAGCGGGCGGAGACCAGCACCTCCCGGCCGCCGGGCAGCAGCAGGTTGCGCTCGGGCTGCCGTACCCGGATGGCGAGTCCGCCGTAGGGGTCGGTCAGCTGCCACCAGCGCCGCCCCTCCAGGTCCTCCAGCGGCAGCGCCTTCTCCAGGGGCTGCCCGAGGGCGTCGGCGGCGCGCTGGGCGGTGATGCGGGCGGCGGCGGCGTTGAAGCGGACGACACGCCCGTGCTCGTCGGCGACGACCAGGCCGTCGGGCAGCTGGTCGGGGTCGATGCCGGTGTCGTCGCCGTGCCGGGGCGCGGGTGTGCGCCCCGCGTCACGTCCCTCCGGCGCGGTGCTCGTGCCGGCCACACTCATCCCCGTACCCCACCTCTCAGACGGCGCAGGGCCCCGAGCTGGTCACCTTACTAGCTCTGGGTGACGAAGCGGCACCCTCCGGAGGCGCGCTGTGCCCGGGCCGACGCGTAGAGACATACGGCGGCGGCGGTGGCGAGGTTCAGACTCTCGGCCTTCCCGTGGATGGGGACGCGGACGACGGCGTCGGCGAGGGCGCGGGTCTCCTCCGGCAGCCCCCAGGCCTCGTTCCCGAACACCCAGGCCGTGGGTCCGCCCATGGTGCCGTTGTCCAGCTCCTCGTCCAGGTCGCGGTCGCCCGCGCCGTCGGCGGCGAGGATGCGCACGCCGGCCTCCCGCAGCCCGGCCACGGCCCGCTCGACGGGCACGCCCACGGCGACGGGCAGGTGGAACAGCGAGCCCACGGAGGCCCGGACGGCCTTCGGGTTGTACAGGTCCACGGAGGCGTCGGTGAGGATCACGGCCTCGGCGCCGGCCGCGTCGGCGCACCGGAGCACGGTGCCGGCGTTCCCCGGGTCCCGGACATGGGCGAGCACGGCGACGAGCCTGGGCCGGGCGGCGAGGACGTCCTCGAACGCGGTGTCCAGGAACCGGCAGACGCCGACCAGCCCCTGCGGGGTGACGGTGGTGGAGATGTCGGCGATGACGTCCTCGGAGGCGAGGTGCACCCGGGCTCCGGCGTCCCGGGCCGCCCCGACGATGTCGGCGTAGCGCTCCGCGGCCTCGACCGTGGCGAACAGCTCGACGAGCGTCGCGGTCCCGTCCGGGCGCCGGTGCCCCGCGGCCTCCCGCACGGCCTGCGGCCCCTCCGCGAGGAACAGCCGGTCCTTGCCCCGGAAGTTCCGCTTGGAGAGCCGGCGCGCGGCGGAGACACGGGCGGACCGGGACGAGATCAGCTCAGGAGAGACGGACGGCATCCTCATACTTTCGCGAACGTGTGGCGCCCCCGAAGGGGCGCGGGGAACTGCGCGAGCGACCACGACGAACCCGCGGCCGAACGATGGCGGTCCCACCGAACAACAGGACCCGCAAGCCATGACAGCCTGCGGGTCCAGTGAACGTCGGCTAGAGCCAGCGCAGCGTCACGCGGCCTTCGGCGCGTTGACGTCCGACGGCAGAGCCTTCTGCGCGACCTCGACGAGCGCGGCGAACGCGTTCGCGTCGTTGACGGCCAGCTCGGCCAGGATCTTGCGGTCGACCTCGACGTTCGCGGCCTTCAGACCCTGGATGAAGCGGTTGTAGGTGATGCCGTTCGCGCGGGCAGCGGCGTTGATGCGCTGGATCCACAGCTGACGGAAGTCGCCCTTGCGCTTCTTGCGGTCGTTGTAGTTGTAGACCAGCGAGTGGGTGACCTGCTCCTTGGCCTTGCGGTAAAGGCGCGAACGCTGACCGCGGTAGCCGGAGGCCTGCTCGAGGATCGCCCGGCGCTTCTTGTGGGCGTTGACTGCCCGCTTGACGCGTGCCACTTGTTAACTCCTTGTAGCGGGGCCGTGGGGGTACTCACACGGCCCGGAAACGATTGGGTCCCGGTCCAGACGTCCGGCGCTCAGAGGGCGCCGCGACGTCACTTGCCGAGAAGCTTCTTGATCTTCGCGGCGTCGCCCGGGGCCATCTCGGCGTTGCCGGTGAGGCGACGCGTCACGCGGGACGACTTGTGCTCGAGCAGGTGGCGCTTGCCGGCGCGCTCACGGAGCACCTTGCCGGAGCCGGTGACCTTGAAGCGCTTGCTGGCACCGCTGTGCGACTTGTTCTTCGGCATAGCGCCGTTCTCTCCTCGTCGGTGGCGCTCCGATGCCCGGTCGCGAAAACCGGGCACGGTGGAGCGTCGCTCTTGTTTCGGTTACATCCTCGGGGACACGGGGTCCCCCGGGATCACGCCTCGGCAGGCTCCTCGGACGGCGCCTCAGCCTCGGCAGGGTTCTGTGACTTACCGGGGTTCGCCTTCGCCTCGGCCTTGCGGGCCTCCTGCGCCTGACGGGCCTCGGCCATCGCCTCGGTCTTCTTCTTGTGCGGACCGAGGACCATGATCATGTTGCGGCCGTCCTGCTTCGGGTTCGACTCCACGAAGCCGAGGTCCTGGACGTCCTCCGCGAGACGCTGCAGCAGTCGGTAGCCCAGCTCGGGCCGGGACTGCTCGCGACCACGGAACATGATCGTGATCTTGACCTTGTCGCCCTGCTTGAGGAACCGGACGACGTGACCCTTCTTGGTGTCATAGTCGTGCGGGTCGATCTTCGGCCGGAGCTTCATCTCCTTGATGACCGTGTGCGCCTGGTTCTTGCGCGCCTCACGGGCCTTCATGGCCGACTCGTACTTGAACTTCCCGTAGTCCATGAGCTTGCACACGGGCGGACGGGCGTTCGCCGCGACCTCGACCAGGTCCAGGTCGTACTCCTGCGCAAGCTCCAGTGCCTTGGCCAGCGGGACGATGCCCACCTGCTCGCCACTGGGACCGACAAGTCGCACCTCGGGAACGCGAATCCGGTCGTTGATGCGGGGCTCGGCGCTGATGGATCCTCCTCGGTAGCACCACGCGGCGGCCTGGCGGACAGCCGCGTAACGTCTCTGTTCATGAGACCTGACCGCGCCGAAGCAGAAAAAACGCCCCGGACGATCACAGGCGGGGCTCCAATGACACCGGAGCACCGCCGCGGGGACCGCGGGGCGCGCATTCGGGCGACTCCATCGTCCGTACGGAACGATGGTGGCCGCCTGACCGGGTGACCCGCCGTCCCAGGGGACGGTCGGGTGGGAGATCGGAGCCTCCACTTGTGGGCCGGACACAGCGTGTCCGACCGGTCGTCCACCAGATTAGCAGGATCGCTTGACAAGGCCTAATCGAGAAGGTGCGAGCGGGGACCGCTTATCGTGTGGGGCATGAGTGAGACCCCTCCTGAGAACACCGACTTCGACGCGATGACCCGGGACATCGCCGAGGTCCCCGCCGTCGAGGTGATCGTGACGGTCGCCGTCAACCTGATGAGCGCCGCCGCCGTGAAGCTCGGACTGAGCGAGGAGGGCGACAAGTACAAGGACCTGGACGAGGCCCGCAAGCTGATCACCGCGCTCGCCGGACTGCTGGACGGCGGCGCGACCGAGATCAGCTCCTTCCACGCGGGCCCGCTGCGCGACGGCCTGAAGTCGCTGCAGCTGGCGTTCCGCGAGGCGTCGATCGTCCCGGACGAGCCGGGCCAGGGGCCGGGCGAGAAGTACACCGGCCCGATCTACGGCTGACGCAGCACCAGTTCACCCGCGTACGTACAAGGGCTCGCTGGGCGCGTCGGGGACGGGCGCAGTCATGCGGGGCATGGTACCTACGCCACCGTAAGTCAGGTGTCAGCGCATACATCGGTCGGTC